>JANYEL010000033.1 GCA_025363155.1 Moraxellaceae bacterium | reverse complement strand
TGATGTGAAATCAATAAAACTCAAGATCGAGTCAATTTCACCACTGATATTTTCTTCATCTTTATTCGCTAAAGCAGACAACGCACGGTCACTTTGATAATGACCATTTTGTGCCGCATAGACGTATTCGGCTTCACCTTTGATACTTTTCCGCCGCTTTGAATCACCTTTTCCTTGAAAGTGAGGAGAAATATCTCCCGCCGTCGCTTGCGCAAAAATTGCAACGCCGTCCGATCCTAACGCCTCCTCTGCGCGAGCGGAGGCATAACCCTTATTATCACCATCATGTCGATTTAAATGACTACTTAAACAAGTTGCATGCACGCCAAACAATGACAGGAGTGATTTCAGCTCACCATCACGGCGAAAACTCAATAAAGACATTCTGCGGTCTAACGCAAGATGGGTTTCTGATGTATCGTGCTGAATGACATCTGGATTACGATTATAAGAGTCTAAAGAACGATTCCAAGCTACAGGAACTTCATCGGCAAATCGTGTCGTGTCTAAACCCAACTCAGTTGGCTCAGCAGACTTCCAGGCAGCAATAATCGCATCTACACTTGCACTCACCACGGCCGCCACGTGTTCTGGCACGAACCCTGGCGTCGGCATGTTATACAACGCTTCATGCGAACACCCGCCTGGCGCAGAATGGGTATGTGTGGCAGTGAAGACGAAAGAAGACTCATTGAATGCCTTACCCATACGCTCACGTAATTGCTCACAAACGCCCGTCCGCATTGCGCCTGTGATACATCCCATATCGAGGCAACAAAAAATCAACGCCTGATCTTTTTCATCTGCAATAAACAGCGCACGTGCATAAAGCGGCGTTTGTTGACCGTAAGCGCGATGATGCCACTGACCATAACCAAACATGGCATAGCCTCTCGGCTTAATCGCAATTTCCTGCTTACTCCATCCCGCCTTATACATACGATTTCCTTTTGAAATTATTTTTTGATCATTGTTTAATGGTTTTCCCAAACTCATTAAAAACAGTTGCTGCGAACCTATCATTCACATTTGGGCAAGTCAATTTTATTGCAACATGAATAGCATGCTGTCTTGTTTTATGCAGATTTTGCTACAGACAAATTTACATACGCGATGTTACTATTAAAACATTCAATATCTTATTTAATAAATATTTCGCATATAAAAGGTCAATTTCATTGAAAAATCTGAGCGTTACTGTACCCCTGATTCTTATTTTAACAGCAACCACATTGCTCGTTGGGTGCTCACGAGAACCTTCTGAAAGCGACATCAAAACTGCTTATGGTAACGAAGTTGACCAAACCAATGCATTGACGCGTAAATTTGGTGGTGAAGCTTTAGCCATCAAACTCAATGATCTCAAGAAAATATCGTGTAAAGAGTCTCCTAATAATAAAGAACAATTTCAATGCCAAGTCGACATCGACTCGACACTGCCAATGATCGGCAAACATCAACAAAAAACTGAGCTCAGCTTGGGTAAGGGCGACATGGGTAATGGCAAACAAGGCTGGGTTGTTTTGCGTGGTGCTGAAGCAACCCTTTAATCAGCAAAGCCTATTTAACTTCACGTTCTGTCAATCACGACATTAACATCCCTCCAACCTCGACAGAACGTTGCAACTGCATGAACTCAACATTACAAAGCATCGCCAAACTTCCTCTTGCGCTATTGCGGATTTTTGCTCGTAGCGTTGCGGGAATCATGATCCTGATGCCATATACGGGGATTCGCTGGACGACACGCGTCAATCTGATGCTATCCTTCCCTGAACTCGAACAATCCGCTCGGCTAAACCTCGAACGCCTCAGTGTAACCAACCAAAGTCTAGCCATCATGGAATCGATTAAATGCTGGGGTATGCTGCCGCAATACAGCATTGATCAGATTAAACATGTCGAAGGTTTGGATATTCTAAAAAATGCGCTTGCTGATCCTAAAGGCATGATTGCCGTTGTACCGCACCTAGGTACGTGGGAAATGATGAATGCTTGGCTCAATCAGTTCGGTTCGCCAACCATTATGTACAAGCCTTCCGATAATACAGGCATGGATAAATTCATGCTCGATGCACGTCAGCGATTAAACGCAACACTTGTTCCTACTGATGAAGTAGGCGTTCGAACAATTTTCAAAACGTTGAAAAAGGGCGGCTTCACTATCATCCTACCCGATCATGTACCCGAACCGAGTGGCGGCATCTATGCGCCATTTTTTGGGCATGAAGTCATGACGACAACGCTTGTTTCCAAGCTCGCTCAAAAGACAAAATGCGCAGTCATTGCTTTAAGTTGCATCAGAAACGAAGGGAATAATGGCTTTACTGTCGTGTGCGAAGCTATGCATGACGACATTCTAAATCAGGACTTAAGGGTATCTGTGTCGGCTTTAAATCAAAGCATAGAAACCATGATTCGTCGCGCACCCGAGCAATATGTTTGGTCATATCGTCGTTTTAAGGATGCTGAGAATTTTAAAGGTGTGTATCGATTGAATGAAACAGAAATTCATCAAATAGCGACTCACGCAAAAATACATGAGTCGCCAAAACTCTAATCCAAATGCGAATTAAGCAATTACGGATAATTTGTAATATTTACTTTTGCGACCTTCGTGGAGTCTGATAGCAAAGCCGCCTGAATAGTGAAATTCACAGGATTAGTCAATGTCGCGCCATTGGTCGTTGCCGTCAACGAAGTACTTGTACTAGACATTGTGACAGTCAGTCCATTGTAACTAAAGGGAATATTAGACCCTGAAACAACGGATGTATTTCCACCAATCGTAATTGACCACACAACCGGTTGAGTTGTATTAAATGTATACCCTGTATTTCCGCTATAACCAAGTACATAAGTATTTGCAGGTGTCACATATAAATATGGAATCACCACACCAAAATCACTTCCAGTGAGTACAAATGGATTTAAAGCAGAATTGCGAATATTAGTCAGCTGCGATGTAGAACTTGAAAGTACAACTGATGAATTAGTTTCCAGTTGCGTATAGATTTGATTACATTTGACGTCTGCACCAGTAACAACATCGATCCAACATGTCCCATTTTGGGTATAAGGCTTAATCCCAATACCTGGTTGTATTACTCCATTTAAGTAGGTCTTTTGAATTTGTACTCGAAGAGTATTGAAAGTACCCGCAGGAACTGAAATTGTTTCATTACTTAGAATATCACTTGAAACCTGTATCAGCACAATTTGCTTTGCTGGCGAGCCTGCAACATTACATGTCGCAGTCGCAGTTTGAGAAAAATGTTGCCCTACATAAAACGGTGTCGGTATCGTATCTAGTGCAGGAGAATAAGAACATCCACCACTATCTGCAACTAGCTGATTATTAAAATTTAATAAAACTGCTTTTAGTGAAATATTATTAGCATCAAAACCAGTAACAAAATGATCTCCAGTACTGCTTATTAATCCAACCTGAGTGGTAGCTGGCGACGTTTGAACAACCCCATTACTATACGTATCAGTTCTACTATAGATGTATGTATCACCTGATTTTTGTACGACTGGTGTGTAACGCGTTGGCGTTGGCGAGCTTCCGCCACCCCCTCCTCCACACGCAACTAAAACTAACGAGGATACTGCCGCAATTAATATTAATTTTTTCAAGACGAAACCCTTTTCATTATATAAATAGTCATTTATTAGTATTTAAAATACTGCTTCAAGTTTAAGACGAACATCATTATTGTCGTTTACATCCGTGTTCCATAGTTTACACAACAAAAATAAAACATTTCCAGAGTAACTAAAGTAACTTTGCAAAAGCCAAGGCAAATTGATGAGCATCTCCAGGCCAACGCGCAGAAACATAATTTCCATCAGTCACAACAAATGCTGCACGCGCATCCTGCTCAGTATCTCTAAAAAGACCACTGTCTTTACGAAAGAAATCAGGCAAATCTGAAGTCGCATCAAGAAAATCATCTGGACTTGCTAATGCCCGCGTGACTTCTGCTTGCACACTTCGGTAGCCTTTCGCATCATTACTTTCTTCGGTGTAGGTTCGATAATAGTCTGAGTCCCACACGCGCCCAGCAAATTTCATGAGCATCGACGCTGTGTTTTCCATCTTCCAAGTCAATGCTGTAGTTTTACGTCCATGCAGAACTGACTTTCCTGTTTTTGGAGAAATGCTGCGTGCTGCGAGCACCACACCATGACAGATTGCTGCAACAGGTTTTCCTGAATCAAAGAACGTGCCGACAAAATTTTGCAAAATCTGACTTTCTAAATACGCGCGCATTCCACGTGCGCGATGTCCGCCAGGTAAGACAACGCCGTCAAAATCCTCGATATGTAACTCTTCATATTTTAAAGGTGCTTGAAACGCGCTGTCCTGCTCAAGTGCAGCATATGCATGACGCGCCTCACTATTTGCTCTCAGCGTCAAACCGAGCAATTTGAGTTTCTTTAATAATGGAATCAAACCCCAAACATCAAGTCCCTCACCAGTGACCATCAAATCATCAGCACGCCCTTGCTGACCATCAGGCGTTGCGAAAACAACTTGATACCCTTGATTGGTGAGCACGCGCCAAGGCACAGCGACTTCAGTCGGATCAAAGTCTTGATTTGGAATGGGAATAAGGATTTTTTTCTGGGATTGCTTGGTATTCATCGTAAACAACTCGTTATTAATACTGTTAAGAACTGTCTTCTATGGACGATTACCCATCACATTATTTAACTGCTGCAACCATTGCCAATGTTTACCCATGCCTTGTATTAAGCTAATTTCAGGTTGCCAATCAAAGGTCTTGCAGACATGATGAATATCCAAAACAATTTCCGGAATATCAAAATTTCGACTCGGTAAATAATTCACCTGAATGTCTTTCTGTGTGATTTCATTCGCAGTTTCTAAAATATTCAGCAATGAATATCCTTCGCCGCTACCAACATTAAATGTCCCTGTCTCGCTTCGTTCTGCAACACGCTGAAGCAAGCTAACCACATCATCAATATAGATGTAATCGCGGATCACCTTACCATCGCCCCAGATCGTAATCGGTTTATTTTGCAGTTCGCTCATGAGCACAGTTGCAATAAAACCCTGCACACCAATCTTCATTTGGCGTGGGCCATAAGGATTGGCTAAACGCAGCACCACAGAAGAAACGTCGTAGAGATCCGCATACATATGCAGGTATTTTTCGATGGCGACTTTGACGATACCGTACGAATTTTTAGGATCTAAAGGATGACTTTCTGACACAGGAATATGCTGCGGCGTCCCATATACGGTACCGCCAGATGAAATATAAATCAGACGCTTTTTTGGTAAATGACGTAGCACTTCCAAAATTTGAACGGTCGCCACTAAGTTGTCTTGAATATCAGCAACTGGATTTTGATTGGATGTTGCAGGAATCGTCGTTGAGACTAAATGAAAAATAACATCTGCACGCTCTAATAATGGCGTAAGAAACTGAATATTTGAAATATTAGTTTGATGATATTGAACTTTCTGCGACTGCGTCAGAAAAACATTATACAAATTGGTCGCGCGACCCACGACATCGATCTCATCACCACGCGCGACGAGTGCATCGACTAAATGTGAACCAATAAAACCATTCCCACCCAATACGAGCACGCGCATACTAATTTCTCAATGTCAGTAAGTTATTGATGTGACTGAATCACTGCATCATAAACTGCTTCAACCCGTAAAACCATATTATCAAGTGTAAGCTCCCCATCCGCCTTTGCCCACACTGGCTGCATGAGTTGATGCCACACTTCGGGAGAGGACTGAATAAAGTTTAATTTTTCAGTCAATGCATCGACATCATCAACGGGCACAATGACTTCACGTGGCAAGAAGTCTTGCACCATCGGAATATCCGTCGCAATAATTGGACGATGTGCCAACATTCCTTCGACAAAAACGTATGCAAACCCTTCATTACGTGAAGAAATTAACATACCATCACTGACACTCAGCAACGACATCGCATCATTGCGGTAACCTGAAAAGACCACTTTGGCGCCCGTGTTTCTGACTAATGATTCTAACTCTGCACGTTCTGGACCATCACCGATTAACAGACATTGCGCACCAGATTTTGCTAATGCAGGAATCAGAATATCAAAACCTTTGGCGGGGACAAATCTTCCCACCGCGCAATAGATGGGTTTTGTCGCATAAAAATTAAATTCCGTCGCCAACTTTTCTCGTGTCCAACCTTGCGTACCACTCGGAATAATCCCGTTATAGATACTGCTCACTGGAATATTCAATGTGCGGCCACTGAGTAAGCCGTCATTACCACCTAAGATCAAATGATCCATTCGGGCGAATGCCCATAGTGCAGATTTTTGATTATGCATCGAAGCCACAAAACCAAGATTCTTCGGTAAAAATCTTCGAATATGTGCGACGAGAATTGCGGCTTTACTCGCTTGAGTATGAATAATATCGAACGTATTATTTTTCAGAATAGTACGTAGTTCGTAAAGCAAAAATGGATTTTGGCGATTGCGATCCATATTCAACGAAATAAACTGAACCGCGTCAGTAAATCGTTGTGCCATCACAGGATGAGCTATCACGGAAACTTGATGTCGTAGAGACAATGCATTGGCAAGCTCAATCGTATGCCGCTCTAAACCTCCCTCACCCCAACTTGCCAGTACCAAACAAATTCGCATCAGCTACTCTCTGAGATTTAATATTCTTAAAATGGTTAAACTGTCATTACATACATTTGGGAACGATGGACTGCACAGCAGTTACTGTAAAAGTCCGGTACGCGCTTTATCTAAACTCGCAACCTGCACTGACAAAGAAAAGACTGCGGATACATGCTGCTGACAACGCTCAGCACAATCCCGACGTAACTCGTTGTCTTCTAGTAATGGGATAATAGCTTGAGTTAGTGTTTCCACACTCACAGGATTAACCAAAATAGCAGCGTCACCTGCGACTTCCATTAAACCACAACTAGTCGAAGTCACCACTGCGCAACCTGAAGCCATTGCTTCTAAAGTCGTCCGTCCAAACGCCTCGACACCCGTTGATGGACTTACAGCCACGGAAGCCTGTCCAAAAATACTCATCACCTCATCATGCGACACATGACCGCGGAAGCTGGTTTGATCAGTCACATTAGTCAGTGCCGAATAAACCGATTGTTCATAACTCGACTTGCCCGCTTGATGTCCAAAGCCCCAAGCTCCTAGAAATACAACCTTCCAGTCTGGATATAACGGTAGAATCTTAGATAATGCTTGTGCAAGCTCAAGTACTCCTTTTTCTGGAATAAATCGCCCAGCATAAACGATCCAAGGTTGACGAATATGATCGAACCCTTCATCTACGGGTCGTGGAATCGCGTTATAAATTACTTTGACTCGAGAAATCAGATTCTTATCTACACCATCAAGGATTCGTTTACGGACATATTCACTGACGCAATAAACATGATCTAAACTGTGTAAAAGTTTCTCACGTTCGGCAACTGTTTTTGCACCTGCCATGCCTTGTGGATCATTGTGAATATGCAAAGCCACGCGTATATCTGGCAATGCTTTTTTAATGGCTAACGCTAAAGCGATGCGGTTATGAACTTCAACCAGTTTAATCTGCTTGTTCTGTTTTAACTTCGCAATACAAGCAAGCGCATAAGCTCTATTACGTCCAAGTAACCAAAACAAAGAAGCATCAATATATTCATAGGCAACATCAGAGAAATGCTCCGAACAGCCGCCAAAAACCACTAGATCATTTGCGTAAGCACCCGCCTTACAGAACTCGTAGACTGTGAGCGCAACGGCGCCAGCATCACCCGCACGAAAATGCTCACGCGGCGGCAATACAATCACAATACTGTGCGGCATTCAAGAATATCCTGCTTTTTGTGCTGCTCTGTTAATGGAATCAACCTTTGTGCATCCATCACCAGCAAACCAGCCTGAAAATCAATGTGATGAATCGCTCGCACTCCAATGTCATCACCAGTAATCTTCCACACTAATGATTCCTGATAGTCAGTCGGCGTAAGTAGTATAATCTCACTTAAATTAAGACCCGCGCCATAACGACGTAAACAATCTTGCGACGGACGCAATAACCGTCCAGATTCATCTCGAAAAATACGACCCGCTGGACGACCTAAATTAAAATCTCGCACCAGTGGGTTCGCTACATGTGGCGTCCATTTGCTTGATAACGGGCTATCTGCATAATAGGCAAATAATGATTCATTAATGCGAACTTGCCCCTTCTTAGCCGCACAAAATAGCCACCAGCGCCCATCATGCTCAAAGAGCGTTGGGTCGGCAATTTTAACACCATCAATCAACGTTTTTTCAAACACCCATTTGTGGGGAAACTCAACACAACGATATAGATCAACTCGTTTCACTTCTGCCTTTTCAGGCATCATGTACAACTCGCCCTGATATTCAAAAAGAAATGGATAGGACAAATGATGGGATTCTTCAATTACAGGGACGGGATCGCTAATACATAACCCGGCCTCATCAACCTCAAGTACGCTAATTCGACCACGCCAAGTCTCAAAAGGAAAATCCTCAAAGAAGACATAGCGCTTTCCATCACGAACCCACACAAACGGGTCTGCCCAAAATGCATTATCAGGCGGATAAATAGGGTTCATTGTTTGGGGTTTAGGCGTATTCACCATATCTACTTGCGTCGCAGCACCTGCCAGCAAGAACCATTGCTGTTGAAATCCTTGTTCAAATATTTTATCTGACTTACGACCAACCCGAAGTACACGTAATTGCTGCCAATGTCGCCAGCCTTGGATAAAAAAACGAATCCATGTACTCATAATTCTTTGATCAATCTAGTGGATGGCCGTAGTCTATACTTTTTCTATTAGCGTTTACTTAGAATCTGTAGCGGATTAGCATTTTTATTTTTTTTGCGAACGCTGATCTGCTGTTTTATCTTGAGTTACATCAAACTCATATAACTTCGCCTCTTTTAGAAATGCATAAAAAGCATTAATCATACTTCCAATAAATCCACGACGACCATTTAAAAAATCGCGACGAAGAAAATATGATTTAAAAAAAGTTAACGGCATAATCATCACTAACTTCAATAGAGATGAATGCTTCCCCTTCTTACTTTTCTCTCGTGCTTTGAGACTTGAATATTGGTTATTTTTGTCGACTTTCACACTGATGTCAGTCAAACCAAAGTGATAAATGACACCTTTCGCAGAGCGCACGATGCCATCGACATTAACCATTTCATGTGCTTCAACACGTGTGTCATATGAACCTTTGATACGACGAAAAAATCTGATTTTAGCATTCTGTTTAGTATATACACTGGCGATCTTACCCATGAACGAATCACGAATCGGAGTGATTAGACCATCCATCTGATCTGCAGCAATAACGGCTCGAATTTCGTCACATAATTCCACCGACAGAGATTCATCACCGTCCAGATTTAATGCCCAAGCTTGCTGACATAAACTGAGAGCTTTGGCTTTTTGCGCAGCATAGCCCAACCAATCTTGATGCTGAATGTTCACATTAGAAAAGCGCCCAGCAATCTCATATGTCGCATCAGTACTTCCTGAATCAAGAATAATGACCTCAGCAAAATCTTCGACGCTGCGTAAAAGTTCATCCAACCAAGGAGCACAATTGAGTGTGACAATATAAACACTACAAGCAATCGTCATATGCGATACCGTCCTCTAGCAAGTGCAATTTTCATCTGCAAAACAGACATCTTGCCGTGCGTACTCACACGGGGCAAACGAAATAAATTAGCTGATGATATAGCTTCAATTTTCTTACGGGTACTGACGGCACTGGTAAATCCTGCGGCTTCAACCATAGCCTCATGACGTTCTTCAAATCGACCATATGGATAAGCAAAGCTCTGACACGAGCCAACCAAGCGTTCCACAATTGCACGTGAATTTTGAATTTCTTGCACAGCTTGAGCATCATCTAATTTAGTTAAATTAACATGATGTACGCTATGCGCTCCAAACTCAATTAAGCCCGAGCTAGCCATTTCAACAATCTGTTCAGGACTTAATTTCTTAATTTCAGCAATATCAGTCGCGATATAAATCGTTGCTTTAGCTTGATATTTTTTCAGTAGCGGGAAAGCATACTCATAGTTATCAGCAAAGCCATCATCAAAAGTTAATGCAACTTGATTAGGGATCTGGGGGCTTGTGACCAACTCAGAGACGGTCACAAACTCACGTCCTTGCCGCTGTAAAATTTGCAACAACCGCTCAAATCGCACAGGCGGCATATTCATACCTGATGGCAACTCATTAGGTGTGACTTGATGCAGCATTACCAGTCTCGGCAATTTTTGATCACGGATAGGTAACCAAAATGCATGCCGCCCCAATACGAACAGAAGCGACGCTGCAATCAAAAAACCGAATAACGTATAGAATAACGTCAGCATTAAAATACTCTCTGCAAATATATGAGTTAGCCCTTGGTCAGCGCGACTATATGCGTGCTCGACTTTGAACCATGGCACGCGCGAGCGCCCAGCCTAACAACAACCAAACTAAACCAGCATAGTTATTGGTCTGTATACTCATCGATGACGTCAGCGGCCAAAACACCATAATTGGAGCAACAAAGACTACAGCGGATTGCAGTATGTTGTTTTTAAAATCTAAACCACGCCACAAAACTCTAAAAACAAGGAACAAAACGATGAGGAATAAGGCCAGTCCAATCACACCATTTTGTGATAACCATTCTAAATAAATATTATGCGGATGTACTTCACAACCCTCTGTGGGATGCATGACCGATGGTAAAGCCTCGCAGCCACGATTAAAATATCGTGTTCCTATACCAAACCATGGTGATTGTTTCCATAGAATAATTGCAGTATGAAAAACTTGATAATATGAGCTATTTTGAAAATCAGCCAATTGATCAAAGAAGCTCATTATTGTTCGTGCGAACATTCTTGGCGCAAGTACAATGGTAGTAATCGCAAGACTAACGAACGTGACAACTGCTCCACAGATCAAGCCAAAAGATAATTTTTCTTTATAAATCAGCGCGACAAGTAAAACTAAATTCACCATACCAAAAAGCAAAAATACGATGCGCTCGCCCGTTAGAAAAGCAAAAACTTGCGACAATACAACCATGGACACAATCAAGCTTAAGAAACGCGGCTTGGAGAGTTTGCTTGACAAACATAGTAAAGCAACCAGCGCCATCGGATAAATTCTCAGAGCGTAACTTCCTGGCAATAACTTATTAAAAGGACCAGTCAAACGTATTTCATCAGGCGGAATCGTATGTCCAAAAACATCTGTCCCAGTGAAATATTGTAAAATTGAATCCAGCGCAATAAAAATAAATAGCCCAAGTGCAGATCGCTCAAACAGCTTCAATCTATTGTCGCTAGTAAACACCAAACACGCTAATACCAAACCAAAAGCAGGCCAACGAATAGCAATGAAAGACTGTGTGAAGACGTATTTTGGATCGGCAGTAAAAAAAGAAGTTCCACACATAAACAACCACAACACGAAGAAAACTTTAAACCAAACTTGTTTTCTAATTGCATGTTCAGGATTCATAAACCAAAAAACAGCGAGAAATGCAGCACAAAATGAGGCTGTCGTATCGGAACTTACACGAGAACCTAAGATCAAAAATGGCAATACAATTAAAAAAAGCATAATCCACTGACCAATACGCTCATCACTCACTGCAGGTATATTAGCTGTTGATTCCAACTGACCCATGTAAAACCTCTAATCACTCATAGCTATATAAAAATAATTTTATTGCAGAAATGCACTCAATGATTGAGTGGGATACCTTTATAATTCATCGAGCAATTTAGCGACGACTCGATCTGCCTCACGAAGTGGCTGTTTCTCTTGAAAACACTCACCTTGTAAATAGGCACTGAGTGGCAAGAAAAACCGCTGCTCACTCAGCACGTCTGTCGCCTGTGTGACGGTATCTTGCTTAATCTGGGGCATAGCCAGCAAACCCACATTACAACCTGCAGTCAGCGCCTCAAACAACATCGAGCCACTGTCTTTGGTCACCCAAACCACTTCGGCTAATTGCAATTGCTCGAACAACCATCCTGGCGGTGTCACGGACACTGGAAATAATTGAATCTTATAGGCATTCTCTTTAAAGAATTCGTTTTCAATCAATGTTACTGGCGTTCGACGTGAAGTGGTTAAAATAATGGTTTTTGGTTCTTCTTGATGCGATAGCTTTGCAAGCAACTCTTTGATTTGCACAATTAGTTCTGTTTCTGAGCACGCGTAACGCTTAGATGCGCCGCCAATTAAGATTAAATGACGATTCTTTTCATGGCGATGCTGGTTCACAAGAGGATTCAAAACACCTTGTGAAATAAATACATGATCTGGAACAATAGGTTTCGCTTCTGAATAATCATGCGCAGGAATAATCGCAAAATCAAAGAGTGAAATGGGTAAAGTCGGTCGCATTAAGACAATGCTTTTCGCTTTTGGAAAGCATTTTTTAAGCAATATGAGCGACCAATGGGTTGCATGCCCAACACCAACGATTAAATCTGGTTTTTTTTGATTTTCTAAAACTTTAGGCAACTGCCCGATCCAACCACCTGACACCCAACGCAAAAACAAAGCGTAATTTGAAAGATCATTCACGGACACATCAACCACATTCACAGCGAAATCAGCACGCTCCAAAGCGGCAAACAGGCCACGAGCTTGCGCTACGTGACCTGCTTTATGATCAGTAAGATGCCAGATATTCATCGCGCCACGATCTCAACTCGCCTGCTGATTAATGTGTGCTTCTTATAAGAAAGCGTTAATACCTATGATCGCACGCAATGACTATCAGAAAACATAGAGAATCATGAGTTTATAATAAACTACTACACAACCTCATGATTGACTCTAATTCATACGTTTAAAGACTTAAACGTATGTTAACCAATGTTGATATTTCTCGATTTTTCCTGAAACCGCATCAAAGAAGATTTTTTGCAATTTTTCAGTGATTGGACCACGTGAACCAATACCAATCGGACGATCATCGTATTCACGAATAGGCGTCACTTCTGCAGCCGTTCCAGTTAAGAACGCTTCATCAGCAATGTAAAACTCATCACGAGTGATACGGCGTTCAATCACTTGAATACCTTCATCTTTAGCGATTTGGAAAATCGTTTGACGAGTAATACCATCCAACGCACCGCTGCCTAAATCTGGGGTATGCAACACGCCATCTTTGACTAAAAAGATGTTCTCGCCTGCGCCTTGGCAAACAAAGCCATGCGGATCCATCAGAATCGCTTCATCGTAACCCGCTGCAGTCACTTCTTGGTTAGCCAAGATGGACACTGGATAATTACCCACTGCCTTAGCTTTACACATAACGATGTTTGGCTGGTGATGGGTGAAGGATGAGGTTTTCACGCGAATACCCTTCTCCATGCCTTCCACACCAAGGTATGCGCCCCAAGGCCATGCTGAAACCGAAACATGAACGGTATTTGTCTTTGCAGCAATACCGAGTTTTTCTGAACCAATCCAAGCGATTGGACGCAGATAGCAAGATTTCAAATTATTTTCACGAACGATAACTTTTTGTGCTTCTTCAAGTTCCGCTTGATCATAAGGAACTTTCATTTGAAAAATTTTTGCTGAATTCAGCAAACGTTTTGTGTGTTCTTGCAATTTGAAAATTGCAGTGCCTTTAGGCGTTTCATAAGCACGCACACCTTCAAACACACCCATTCCATAGTGCAATGTATGTGTTAATACATGGATTTTGGCATCGCGCCAAGGAACCAAATTTCCATCCATCCAAATTACGCCATCACGATCAGCCATGCTCACGACTTGATATCTCCACAAATTCTAAAAATAAAAGGTCAACGGCTTTATAAAAGCCGCAAAAACAGCTCAACGAGCTGCTGGATCAATTAATTGTTGCCAGAGAGCGCGAACAGTCGTGCGGATATCCAGCCAATCCGCTGCCAAAACTTGCAAAGGTTGATGAGCAAGGGCAAGACGGTGACTTTCAAAACGTTCGCGTAAATACGCATCGGTTAAGGCATTCGCATCGACGCGGGATAAGCGTCCTGACGTTGCCAAAGCGTCTAAAATCCGTACATTATCTGAATAGCGAGCCAATGCAGGTTCTGCATTAGCCCATGCCAACACCCCGTATTGTGCCATAAACTCAATATCGACGATACCGCCCGCATCTTGCTTCAAGTGAAAAAATCCATTTTCTTGTAGGGTTTTTGATGATCCCAAGTGATCTTGCATTTTTTTACGCATGCTACTGACTTCCGTGCGCACAACTTCTTCATCACGCGGCAGGGTTAAGATGTTTAAACGAATTTTCTCAAACTCATCACGCACGCTCCGATCACCTGCAACGCTACGCGCTCGCGCTAATGCCTGATGCTCCCAAAGCCACGCACTTTTTTGTTGATAAAGTTCAAATGAACTCAGACTCGAAACCAATAAACCTGATTGTCCAGAAGGTCGCAAACGCGTATCCACTTCATAGACGCGCCCATCTAGTGTTTGCGTCGATAACAACGTCATGATTTTCTGCGCTAGGCGTGCACAAAACTGGAAGCCGTTTAACGGTTTTTCGCCATCTGTATCCGCTTGTTCATCGATGTTATGCAAAAACACTAGATCAAGGTCAGAACCATAACCCATCTCTAAACCACCTAGCTTGCCGTAACCGATAATGGCAAATTGCGGATGCTCGGCGGATGCGCGTTCAGCCGTCGAGGCCTCTCCGTATGACGCACGCGATGGCCAACCATGACGCGCAACCAATGGCGCAAGTGCGAGTTGTAACACTGACTCCAAAACCACTTCGGCAATATCGGTCAAGGCATCACTAACTTTCATCAATGGTCGTTCGGCAAGAATATCGCTGGCGGCAACTTGCAGCACATGACTCTTTTTAAACAGACGTAAAACGCGCATTTGTGCTTCTACATCATCACGCTCAATGCGTAATAACTCTTGGCGTAGAGAATCCGACAATTCCTCACGATTGGGCAACACATCCAAACTTGCTGTTAAAAACTCATCCAGCAAGACAGGATAATGAGTCAACTCCTCACTAATCCATGGACTTGCACTCACCATTTGTACGAGTCGCAATAACACATTTGGATTTTCAAGCAGCAAAACCAGATACACGCTGCGGCGCACGATCGCCTCAATCATTGGCAGCCAGCGCAGTAATGTTGTTTGAATCGCTAATGAATCAGGGAGCGTCAGCAATGCATTAAGAAGTTGCGGCCAAAATGCCTGTAAACGCTCATTTGCCAAAGTCGGAAGACTTTTAATTAAACGACTTTCCCAAAATGACTGTAGCTGTTTCTGCGCCGAATCATCTAAATGAGTGAGTAGTTTTTGTTTGAGTTGTTCAATATCCAGAGTCACATCAACCACGTGACGATCCGCGACAACTTGGGCAAATTGAATCCGCACAACATCACGATTTTGCTCAAGTCGATCCAACAACCCTTGCCAATCAGTAAAATTCAGTGTTTCAGCCAAACGATTTTTCATTGCCGCATCAATCGGTAACTGCTGCGTTTGTTGATCTTTCTGTGCTTGAATACCATGTTCTAAATGGCGTAGGAATAGATATGATTCACGTAATGCCGCGACATCTTCCAGTGCAATTAAATTCAAATGACCTAATGTTTCGAGCGCAATTAAGCAATTTGAAACTCGCAGTTCGCGCCATGTGCCACCGTAAATGAGCTGAAATGCTTGAGCAATAAATTCAATTTCACGGATACCCCCTGCACCGAGCTTAATGTCGCCTTGAACATTACGGCGCAGTTGTTCGCGCTCAATCAAGCCTTTCATTTCACGCAATGCGGCAAATGCGGAATAATCGACATAGCGTCGATAAACAAACGGACGGGTCATTTTCAGTAAATTATCACCCGCCACGCCGCCCGTAATCACACGTGCTTTAATCCACGCATAACGCTCCCACTCTCGCCCATGCTGCTCTAAGTATCGTTCCAGAGAATTATAATTACACGCCAACGCACTACCATCACCCCACGGACGTAAGCGCATATCAACCCGAAAGACAAAACCATCCGCAGTCACGGTATCAAGCAAACGAATAATCGACTGCCCCCACTGCACACAAAATTGTTGCACGCTAATCGGTCTTTTTCCTGTCGTCTCACCCGACTCATCGAACGCAAAAATCAGATCAATATCACTGGATAGATTCAGTTCTTGTGCGCCAAGTTTCCCCATGCCGATTACGATCAAATCTTGCGTCTGACCATTCTCACCAATCGGTTCCCCATTTTTTTCAACTAAGGTAGGTCGAGCGAAATCAACAGCCGCTTGAATGGCAATGTCTGCAAAATCTGATAATTCACGTGTTAACTGCACCACGTCAGTCAATTCATTAGCATCTTGCCAAATCCAACGAAACATCAGACGTGCGCGCAGACGACGCATGGCCTGCATCCATTCCGCTTCGCTATTGGCTTGAGTTAGTGAGGTTTGAACTAACTGTAGAATATCGGCGTGAGTGAGGCCTTTCTCGAATTTATCGACTTCAAATTCAGCAAGAATTGACTCTGATTGTTGCTGTAAAACTTGCCGAGCGTAATCACTGGCAACAAGTGTTTTACTGAGCTGAATATTAGGAAGCCTTAAGGAAATTTCAGGTAAATCAGAGGAAGTCATATCCGTATAACTGTTTTAAGCGAGATGTCTTACCTTATCGTGCAAGGTAATGATAAACAAGTAGGATTTTTTAAAATGAATATTTTTGGGTCAGTACGTGATATTAGAATTAAAAATATTATTTGAGCGCATCGCTGTATTTTGACAAGCACACTGTAGGGGAGAACTTTGTTCGCCTGTATTTGCTTCGCCTGTATCCGTTCGCCGTGTAAATATGAGGCAAATAACGGTCGAACACAGTTCGCCCCTACAAATCGAATTTCAAAAAATGGCAACCACAAGGGTTTGCCCCTACAGTATGTTTGAAACTACTCAAACACACCCAACGCCTGCAAGAAATCCGCCTGCAAATCTGCAACATCCTCAAAACCAACACTAAACCGAACCAACCCACCATTCGCTAAATGCGCTGGAACACCGCCCTGCTCGACACTACGTAAACTCGCCAAACGATAAGGCATCACCAAACTTATTGGCCCACCCCAACTCCAGCCCAATTTAAATAAGCTCAGTTGATCGCAAAACGCATTGACCTGTTCAGTTGTATATTCAGGCTTAAAAATAATACTAAACAAACCAGCTGCTTTGCCTGTTTTGCACGTTGCTAACCAAGCCGCATGACCTAGTGCGCTAGGTAAAGCAGGATGCAACACTTGAGCAATTTCAGGACGCGAGGAAAGCCAAGTTGCTAATTGCTGCGCTGATAAATCTTGAGCCGCATAACGCACCGCCAGCGTAGGAAGTGAACGTAAAACCAGCTCTGCATCATTCGCCGCGACATTAATACCCATCAATTGCTGCGTAGTCTTAATACGCATATGCAACGCTTCATCACGCGTCACAATACTTCCCATGAGAACATCACCGCCACCGCTTGGGTATTTGGTCAATGCCTGCATAGTGATATCGACTGACTGCCCATCAGGCAAATCAAAGGCATTAAACGCTACGCCTGCACCCCACGTATTATCCAGAGAGGTCACAATATTATGCTTACGAGCGACTTTAATAAACGCTGATAAATCAGGAAACTCCATCGTCACCGAACCAGCAGCTTCAAGCCATAAAAGCTTTGTATTCGGCTGAATCAGACTTTCTAATTGATCTGGTTTAAGTGGGTCATAGCTACGCGAAGTCACGCCAAACCGCCCTAGTAGCTGCTTGACCATATCCCAGTTTGGGCCATAAGCATTTTGCGGAATAAGAACTTCTTCACCTTGATTCAAAAAGGTGAGATTCACCAAACCAATCGCAGTTAAACCACTCGGTGCAAGCAGGCAATGCAATCCACCTTCCAGCGTCGCGATACGTTCTTGTAAGGTAAAAGTCGTGGGAGTGCCATGCAGCCCATAGCTGTAATTATTGCCCAAACGCCAATTACGATGTTGCATCGACGCCACATTCGGAAATATCACAGTCGAAGCTTTATGAATCGCAGTTTGCACCGCGCCAAACCCTTCTGGAGCTTGATAAGGATGATGAATCAGACTGGTGATTTGGCTAAGTGACGCTTTTAGTGGCAGTGGCGTTTTTGGCATGGTTGTTCTTATTCTCGACTTGATAAACATGGACTGTCCGATCATTAAATATCAGTCATCTAACGCTCAGCAATCCATGTGTAAAACAATTAACCAATAGAACGTTCGTAATCATCAGCAGACAACAATTCTTCTACGTCAGACACAGCAACAGGTTTGATTTTATAAATCCAACCATCGCCGTATGGATCGGTATTGACTAAATCTGGGTCTTCTTCAAGCAAGGCATTCACTTCGACAATTTCGCCATCAACGGGTACAAAAATATCCGAAGCGGTCTTTACAGACTCAACAAAACCCGCAGTATCGCCCGCCATTAAATGTGCGCCAACGTCCGGTGCTTCAACATAAACCAAATCACCCAACGCATCTTGTGCATGATCGGTGATGCCTGTCACGACCAGATCGCCATCCAGACGTACCCATGAATGGTTTTTTGTGTAATGTAAATCGACTGGATGATTCATCGGACAGCTCCAACTGGAAAAAGTAATTGAACAAGAAAATAATAAAATCTGATATGTGGATCATTTTACCCATTTGACTCTATTAAAGCATCCACATAGAGTTGAAAACTACAGCAAAAAAGTAGATTATGCGGCACGTAGCTTATCAAAAATGATTGTAAATTAGGCGCATCCTTATGAAATGGCTACTGGTGAGTATTGGTGCAGCATTTGGCGCAATGCTTCGGCTTTTCTTTGCCCAAAGCATGAATGCCATACATCCTGCCATTCCGTACGGAACATTGATGGCAAATATCTTAGGCGGCTTCCTTATGGGCTTGGTGCTTGCGGCATCCAATCAACTGAGCACTGAAATGCGATTCCTACTTGCCACAGGTTTTTTAGGTGGGCTGACCACGTTCTCAACCTTCTCTGCCGAAAGTTTCACCTTACTCGATAGTGGTCGAATTGGCATGGCGTTTACGTTGATTGCCGTGCATGTCATTGGTTCAATTGCTGCAACAGCTTTAGGTTTTTGGCTAATGAATGCGATTCGCGCAGCATAAGCGTGCTTATAAACTGTTTTGCCAAATCATTAAAATCTAATACAAAAACAATATAGCGAACAAGGCGTATCTTTGAGATATTGATCACATCAATACTTTACCTCGATTTACATCTATGTCATCGCACACTCCTCCACACGCATCACATCCTCCGCAGCAACCGATTCAAAAATACACCTTCGGATGGATTGCGATGTTGGGGGCATTGACTGCGATTGGCCCATTATCGATTGATATGTACTTGCCTGCTCTACCGAGCATGGCGCATGAATTTGGTGTCAGTACGGGTGATATTTCGACGACATTACCCGCTTACTTTTGTGGACTTGCAGTGGGTCAGCTAATTTATGGGCCTGTCAGTAATCGGTTTGGGCGTAAGCCACCGCTGTATTTCGGGTTAATTTTATTTTTCCTCGCATCATTGGCATGTATTTTTGCCACTAATTTAGAGTCCTTGGTCATTGCACGCGTCACGCAAGCGCTCGGTGGTTGCGTCGGTATGGTCATTGTTCGTGCTGCCATTCGTGATCGTTTATCACCAGCAGAATCTGCCAAAGCATTTTCCAACATGGTGCTGATCATGGGCGTTGCGCCGATTCTTGCGCCCTTGCTTGGCGGATGGTTTTTGGTTCATCTCGGCTGGCACAGTGTCTTTGCATCATTAGCGTTATTCAGCGTCGCATGTCTCGCCATGATTCACTTCGGCTTTGAAGAGACGTTACCTGTCGATAAAAGACGTCCATTAGCCCTAAAAAGGGTTTTTCAAACCTACTGGTCACTACTCAAAGATTCGAGTTTTCGCACTCCTGCACTCGCAGGTGCGTTTTCCTACGCAGCGATGTTTGCTTATATTGGCGCGGCATCGGCGATCCTCATGGATCACTTCGGGGTACTTGCACAGAACTTCGGCTGGTATTTTGGAGTGAATGCCCTCGGCGTGATTGTCATGTCACAGGTCAATGGTCGCCTCGTCGGGCACTTCCACTTGCTTAAAATTCTGCACGCAGGCGTGATTTTACAAGTCGTCAGTGGTTTATGGATGCTAACGCTTGCGCTATCAGGACAAGACACGCTAATGAGTGTCATGGTCGGATTGTTTGGTGTTGTCGCTGGTGTGGGTTTGACGGGTGCTAACAGCAACGCTTTAGCACTCGCACAACAAGGTAGCCGTGCAGGTAGTGCAAGCGCATTGCAAGGCGCACTTCAATTTGCTTTTAGCTTAATCAGTGGATTGATCGTGCATGGTTTGATGTTCAATGCTCTAACCAATCTTTCAATCGTCATTGTCGGATGTACGTTGCTGAGTTTGGGATTGGTGTTGATTATTTCAGCGCGGAATAAGCGCTTGGCGATGTTGTAGGGATAAAAGCAAATCCTCCCCCGCGCAGTACAACCGCGCGCTCCTTTTTTATAGCTATGTCTGCGTTAACAGTTGAAAAATAAAATAAGGTTTATACTGGTTATAAAATAGACGGGAGGCTAAATATCATGAAGCACTCGGACTTTAATAACTGGCTAATCAGCCTTAAGACACTGAGTCGAGG
>JANYEL010000029.1 GCA_025363155.1 Moraxellaceae bacterium | reverse complement strand
TTTGAATCTTTTGATATTGATGCATTATCAGTATTTTCAACGAGGCTTAAACGCGCGCCTTTCATTAAATTACTAGTGACTTTTAGATCATTACGATCTGCTAGCTGACGTGGCGTTAAGTTAAATTGTGCTGCAACATCGATCAGAGTATCACCCGCTTGAACGACATAACTTGTCGGAGCGGCTTCTACAATTTTTTTCGCACCATACAAGTAAAGCGGTGTGCCTGTAATCAAATTGGCATTAGCATCCATTTGATTCCATTTAGCAATATCACGCCAAGACACACCTGATCTACTCGCAACGTTCGTCAGAGTATCGCCTGCTTTCACTGTATATACCGTACGAACGCCTTTCGGTTTCTCAGGTGTTTTCACTTCAGCAATGACTTTGGTTTCGGCAGGAATTAACTTAATCGGTTTGATATCAGATGTAATTGGTTTCTTTACATCAATGTTTGAAACTCTCGTTTCAGTCTTGGTTTCGATCACTGTTTGTTGTGGTTGAAGCGGTCTGAGTGTAATTTTGCCATCTAACGGATCAACGATAGCAGTGCTATTTTGATCTGGTGTTTTCTTATCAATCGACATTGCAATGATTGGCGTAATGTTTGGTGCTTGTGCCGGTGCAACAACGATTGGTGATGGAGTGACTTCCGACGGTATGCTTACGACCGTATTCGCTGTACTCGTTGTAATCGTGCTTGTAATGGTCGGCGTGCTAGCACTAGTGACTGGGTTAGAAGTTGAAGCACTGTTATTCGTGGTGTTCGAACTGGTGATTGGTGTAAATGTCACATTGCTGGTTGGTCGTGTAGTCACCGTCATTGTTGTCGCATCAGTTTTCGTAATGACTGGTTGTGAAACTGAGGTTGCTGTGATGGTGGTAATTTTTTGTGGGCTGTTTACAGAAGGTTGGACATTCCCAACAACTTTCGCAATTTGTGCTGAAGAAGGCACAACTGCTTGATTTGCCATTGCAGCTAGTGATTCCGAATCAGTCGGAATTCGTTGGTTATTACGAATCGTAATTGACTCAGTCACATTACCACTATTGTTGCTTCGTGTACCCGCCGACATCATGGATGCCACCTGTGACGTACTTAGAATCGCAGGCACAGTTGAACGCGTTACAGTCTGGGTAATGGTCTGAGTGATCGGTTGACTCATCGCGAGTAAACCACCGTCACTGCTATAACCAAAACGACTTGGATCAAGGATTTGAATTGCTTTTAATCGACTGTCTACAGTCATCGGCAAACTGGTTGGAATCAATACGCGATGTGGACCCGATGGTGCAGTAACACCTTGTAAAAATGCAGGATTAAGTTCCAATACTTCTTTGCTGGATAAGCCCGTTGTGCGTACAACTTGATCTAAATCGACAGGACCTGATAGTGCGACAGAGCGAAAATGCGAGCGATTGGCAATGTTCGGTAATTGCACACCATAATTTTCAGGATTTTTAATCATCTGCGCAACCGCAATGAAACGTGGTACATAATTCATCGTTTCAGTTGGCAGTCTTAACGACCAATAATCTGTTGGCAAACCTTGTGCAATATTACGGTTAATTGCTTGTTGAATACGACCGCCGCCTGCGTTGTACGCTGCTAGAGCCAGTTCCCACGAACCAAATTGTTTATATAAATTGGTCAAAAAATCATAGGCCGCACGTGTGGATTCGACGACATCGCGACGACCATCATAGTATTGGTTCTGGCGTAAGCCGTATTCGCGTCCAGTACTTGGAATAAACTGCCACATCCCAGCTGCAGATGCACCACTGTTCGCAAATGGGTCATACGAGCTTTCAATTACTGGCAAAAGCGCTAATTCAGTCGGAATCCCACGACGTTCCGCTTCAGTCACAGTGTAATAAATATAACGACTAGCACGTGCAGACAGACGATTGATATACGGTTGACGACTAATGAACCAGTTGCGCTGCGCATCAATTCTGGAGTTACTCACGGATAAATCCATACGATAACCAACTAGAATTCGTTTCCACAGGTTCCCGTACCGCAGAACAGCTAGACGATCTCCTTCCACCGCATCCATATCGGTTGCTTGAAGCAACTCTTCTAATGAATCCGCACTTTCTAAATCTAAATCACTTTGGCCACCCACATTTTTTACATTAGTAGAATGGGCTTTTTTACCGTGAACTTTTTGAGTATTGGTTTGTACAGGCGTAGAACTACAGCCCGCCATAATTGTTGCAATCGCGAGAACCAATGCATGTTGTGCATATCGAGGAAATATTTGGCTTGAGAATCCGCGACTATTCTTTTTCTTTTCGCGAAGGCTCTTAGCAAGTTCAACACCAGTGATTACTTGCACAGGCAACAAAAACGACGACATCATGTATAGTTTTTCCAGTTCAACGCATTCAGACTCTTAATTGTAGACTGATAATGCTCTCGCAACCAATACTCATGACTGAATTGCTCGTAAGCGAATGTTGCCCAAATGTACGTTCCCATTCATTTTTGCTGAATAATCGTACGCGCAAAACCAAGAAAATACGGCATAATGACCCCGCAAATTAGACTCATGTACTTAGCGCACAATTGGATACTCTTATGACACAGCCCGCCACGACTCAATCAAACACGCTATATGTTGATGGTGCTTGCCGTGGCAATCCAGGAAAAGGTGGCTGGGGCGTCTATGTTGAATATGCTGACAGTCAGACTGCTGAATTTTGTGGTGGCGAACCAGAAACCACCAACAATCGCATGGAACTCATGGCGGCGATTGAAGGTTTAGCACGCACTGACGCACAAATCCCTGTCACTGTGTGGACGGATTCGAGTTATGTGCAAAAAGGCATTAGTGAATGGATTCATGGCTGGAAAAAGAAAAATTGGCGTAAAAGTGATGGCGGCGCAGTCAAAAATGCTGATTTGTGGCAAAAACTCGATCAACTCAGTCAACATCGTAAAATTGATTGGCGCTGGATCAAAGGCCACGCAGGACATGCTGGCAATGAAAAAGCCGATCAACTGGCTAATCAAGGCTTAGAAACGCAAGGTGCTTCATTAGCATTTTCAACAAATAAATCCCAAACGATTGCCTCAGAGATCACACCAAAAATACCATCGATCACAAAGGTTGCTAAAACAGCACCCTCCACTTCTTTAATGGATTTGTTGTTGCCGCCGGAAGAAAGCGATCAAGATGAGCTGTTGGATGAACCAGAATGGTTTGCGGCTGAAGATCAGGCAGAGTTTGAAGCCAACGAAATCAATGAAACGCTTGAGCCAGAAGCACAATTGTTTGATGAAGAGAAAATTGAAGATGAAGTGAAAGCGGAGGATTCAGCACCACAAGGCATCGTGCGCACCCATAACACCAAGCGTTTAGATGCGTTCACGACTAGTGGAAAACGACAGCTCATATTAGATACGGAAACGACTGGTTTTGATCCAAAAACGGGTGACCGTATTGTTGAAATTGGTGTGATTGAACTGGTTAATCGTAAATTAACTGGCAATTCTCTGCACGTTTATCTGAACCCTCAACGCCTTGTCGGCGAATCTGAAAATATTCATGGACTGAGTGATGCGTTTCTCTTTGATAAGCCTTTATTCAAAGATGTTGTCGCTGAACTCGTTGCATTCTTGCAGGGCACAGAAGTCATTGCCCACAATGCAAGCTTTGACATGAAGTTCTTGGATGCAGAAATGCAAATGGCAGGACACGCGCCCCTGTCAGATATTGTCACCGTCACCGATACGCTCGCCATGGCAAAGCGCAAGCATCCTGGTCAAAAAAATAATTTGGATGCACTGGCAAAACGCTACGAAGTCAAAGAACGCGACCGTACTTTTCACGGTGCATTGCTTGATGCTGAAATCCTTGCCGATGTCTATTTGTTGTTGACTGGTGGTCAAGTCAAACTGGATATGGACAGTAGTGAAGAAAATGATGCAAATACATCACAAGCGCGTAAGTTGGTAAAGCGCAGCCTATCCGTAGTTAAAGCCCATGATGATGAACTTGAATTGCATAATGCATGGTTGAAACAGATGGATGGTGGCAAAGGTGGTCCAGTTTCAATTTGGCATAAACTTGAAACGACACAGCAAGACTCATAATTGATTAGGGAAATACAGAGTTCATAGTGATGATTTTAAAGTAAAATTTCTATAAGTTTAATTTAAAATCTATGGCTCTTACTGGACAAAAGCATTATGCTCACTGAGTCACAAAAATGATAAAAACTATTCAATTGATTATGGTTTTTCTATATTGAGTTGTACTGTTTATCGTGCCATGATTGACCAGCAAAAATGGATAGCAACACCGACAACGCATAGGAAAGGGATATGTCTGCATCAAATAACACACAAGATTCTAAATCTCTCCATCATGAGCAGCATTTTGATATTTCTTCACTACATATTGTGAAGTCAGAAATTGACGCGTCAATCAATCAAGTTGAAGCAGCTTTAAATCTTTTTATGGAAGACCAAAGTAATACTGTGGGTCTTTTTGATTCAGCCGATTCCATCAAGCAAGTCAGTGGCATTCTGCGCCTGTTGCAAATGGATGGCGCAATTGAGTTATGTGATGCGATTCAACTCATCCTCGTGCATATTTGCGAGCATGCAGATTCAGCTGATGACAGTCAAATTACTGCACTCAGTGAAGGTTTGATGACCCTTTCACGTTACCTTGAATTCGTTTTACTGCGTGAGACATTGTCACCGCAACTACTTCTACCGATTACCAATAAAATCAATAGACTACTTAACAAACCAATGATCACTGAAGGTCAGTTCCTTCTCCATCATATTGATGACGGTTTAATTCAGAGAAATCTATCGGTTCTTGTTAAGCCTTCAGCAATTACTGAAAAAACACAGGATAAAGATCGTGTTCATTTAGCACGTCTATTTCAAACTGGTTTAAGTAATCTTTTACAGAAAAAAGCCAAAGCAAACGATTTCAATTATATGCAAACAGCGGTCGGACATATCGCAGACCGTGAACCACAAAATGCAGAAGGACTTTATTGGCAAATCGCTAAACAAGTAATTGCTACACTTGATCAAAATACCTTTTTAAGCGATGGTCGTAAACGTATCCTTGCACAAATGGAACGTCGTATTGCACGCAAGAGTGATGCAATTAGCCGCCTTTCTCAGACCAGTGCGATTGCAGATTTATTGACAATGACTGCAATTTCGCCAGAATCATCTAATACCGCACTGACTGCCCTCGGTTTGTCGACAACAATTAAACCTGATCGTGATGTACTCGATCACAAACAGTTTTTGTTTGGCCCTGATCAAGCCGTTGTGCACGAAGTGAGTCAGTTGGTTCACGAAAATATTATTAAGATTAAAGAACAAGTTGATTTAATCGTTAATGACGAACAACAAGATGACGCTTTAACTAACCTCAGCTTACAGTTAAAAGAGCTGGGTCAAACGTTGGAAGTATTAACTTTAAGCCAAGCAGGAAAAGGCCTTGTTGATCAATCAAGCCAAGTTGCAAACTGGCCAAAAATGCCTGATGAAAATCAAATCAACACGCTGATGGATCGCCTTCTGGATAGTGAAAATGCCATCATTCTGATGGAGCAAACGCATACTCCTGGCGTCGTGATGTCACCATTCACGAATCTACGTGTTTCATTGCATCAACTGATTGAAGCTCGCAATTTATTGGTTACAGAAAGTCGTGCGAACCTCACAACCGTCATGCAAGCCCTACTCGGTTATTTGGATAACAATAACGATGTTCAAAAACTTGAAGGGGTTGCAGATATCTGTGAGTCTGTAGCTGGCGCGATGGCGTTTTTGAGCGCACCACGTGGTGAAGCAATCCTACAAACTGCGGCAAATTATATTAAAGAACAGTTTAATCCTGACCATCAACCAGATGCTGAGTCTATTGCTCATCTGACTGATGCAATTGTGTCTGTTGATTATGTGCTTGAAGGCATTGCAACTAAAAAACCAGCAGGCGAACAGCCTTATGGATATGGTGAAACTGGTTTAGCTAAATTAGGTTACCCTGTTAAATCAGCGGCTTAACTCAGGTCTTTTAGAGCAGTATTCATATTAAGTTTATGTGAGTACTGCAAATACAAATATTCTCTAACTCCCTCATTTGTTTTCTCTTTGCTCGAAGGAAGTTCCGTTGTGGCAGTCCATCCAATAGACCCATCCATAAACGAATCAATCATTTCAAACATCCAAATCAAAGGCTTACTGATTCACGAAAATTCGATTTTTGTGGATGAGCAAAATCTATTGCCTAATTTGCAAGAAATGGAATTGGATGATTTGTTGGTTGTTGAAGCGAATGGCATTCGCTATGTCGCACGCGCGGTACCTGAAGATCATGAGATTCAGGGTTTCTCGCTTATTCACTTACGCCATGTGCTGACTAAATGGTCAACGGCTGAATTTGAACGTGCATCTCGTGCAATTCAATTATTGCTGTGGCAACGTAATCATCGCTTTTGTAGCAATTGCGGTGAAAAAACGATTCGACATGCGAATGAATTCGCCATGGTCTGCCCTGCATGTGAATATACGCAGTATCCACGTTTACAGCCCTGCGTGATCGTTGCGATTACTCGGCATGACGAGGGTAATCAACCCAGCATCCTTCTTGCAAGATCCCCTCGTTTTACGATTCCGATGTTTAGCTTAATTGCTGGTTTTGTTGAAGTAGGCGAAACGTTAGAGCAGGCTGTCGCGCGCGAAGTGAAAGAAGAAGTTGGCGTCGATGTTAAAAATATCCGCTATATGAGCAGCCAGCCTTGGCCTTTTCCATCCAATATCATGATTGGATTTCAAGCTGAATATGCCGGTGGCGAGTTAGTGCTGCAAGAAGATGAAATTTCAGAAGCAGCGTTTTATCCATTCGATCAATTGCCATTGTTACCACCGTCAGGATCGATTGCGAATCGGATCATTGAGCAGATTATTAACGTAAAAACATGAAGAAAAAAATTGTAGGAAAACAACTCTATATTTATATTTTCTTATTTGGGGTTTATGTTGTTGTTCCTATTATTCTCTTTTCAATGTACGTCAAAAATGCTGTATTAATGCTTATTGGTTTTTCTCTATTTTTCATTGTATTTGTATTAGCGATATTTTCTACTCTTAAAAGCTGGCGTGAATAAACCCATTAAGTCAGTCCTTCACACCAAAAAAACCTACCTCATAGCCAGCAAACCTTAAAATACGAGTTGCCTTAACATTCAGCACAATCATAACAATGATGCTAACTCCCGGAATAAACATCGCCAACGCAGCTAAAACTTTTTGCCATGTCTCAAGTGCCAAACCTTTACCGACTTTTAAAACACCCATGACTGCAACAATCGCAACAAAGATCGATAAAAAGTAAAGCACCTCATCTGGATCTCGTCTCAAAGTTGAATTGATGATTAAACTCGCAAGTAAAGTGTAAATCATCATTTTCTGACCATCGCGCAGCAATTTTAGGTTGCCCGTATCATCTTGTTGTATTCTTAAATTATTCTTACGCATAGAAACTCATAATTTGTAAAGACTTAAAAATTAACGACAATCTTCAGCTTTGGCTTCAAAAGTAGAAAGAATCATTCCTGTATTATTATAAAATTTTGCACTAAAACTGATATGTTGTTTTTCGAGATATTCCAACATTTGAGGTGGTTGTTTCAATGCACTATCACACATTGCTTTTACCATACTCACTTTCAAAATCTGATTCACTTTCCCAGGTAAATCAAACCCGCTATAATTTAATGCAGTATATTTAGCAACAATAGAAGTACCTACCCCAGTGATACTGTCTAATCTCAATCCATCAGTGATCACTACTGGTGGTTTTAACTGAGCATTCATGGCGACAACAGTTTGATTTATATCTGCTTTAGGTTCATGTCTTGTTGCTCTTAAAATACCAAAAACGACAATTGCAATTACGAATGCAGCAACAATATTATTTTTCATTTAGCACCATTTATTTATATAAAATTACATTTAATTAACACACAATATGATTTTTATTACAATACTTCAACACTACTGATTGATTAAAAAAAGGTCAGACATATGTCTGACCTTTTTGTTTGAATATTTCGGATAGCTTAAATTTAAACTATTCAATCAAAACCTAAACGTATCCAACCTCAATCCCGCTTCGTCCCACCAAGCAATCACTGCCTCGCCTGCCTGACTCTCAGCATCTACTCGCCAATCACCCAACACATAGCGCAGCTTTTTCTCACCATCTTCACCGACTAACTCATGCACCATCGGACGATGCGTATGTCCATGCAACATACCATCTGCATCGCTAATTACACGGATCACTTCATCAGGATCGACGTCAACAATATTGTTGGCATTATTGGCATGAGTCATTTGGCTTTTCATGCGAATCATCGCAGCCAATTGACGGCGCATCTCTAAAGGTTGAGCCAGCATATGGTTAAGCCATGCAGGATCACGACTCATCTTGCGAAAAGCCTGATAGCCTTCATCTGACAAACACAACGCATCACCGTGTTCAATCCGCAAAGTCACACCCTGTTCAACCAAGGTAATGCGTTCAGGCAATAACTGACCACCAAAACGATCTAAGAAATCCTGACCAATCACAAAATCACGATTGCCATGCTGCACCCAAATCGAAACACCACATGCAGTTAATGCCTTCAGCGGCTCAGTAATTGTATTTAGCCAAGGATCATCATCGTCATCACCGACCCATGACTCAAACCAATCACCGAGAATATATAAGGTGCTAATTTCTGAACCATAACGTTCGATCAACGCAAGAAAACCTTCAGTTAATCGTGGTTCATCGTTAGCGAGATGGAGATCGGAAATAAAAAGAGTTTTCATAGGTTTGATGATTCAACAAATAGTGTGGTGTTACAAAATATTGATATTCTTTACTTAAAAATAGGCAGCCCGAAGGCTGCCTATTTTAATCTAAAACTGATGCAAATACTGCAAAGGTCAAAAGCAAATCCCTCTAAATCTCCCTTTGCAAAGAGAGACTTTTACTCCCCCTCTTAGAAAAAGAGGAGTTAGGGGAGATTTGACTATTATTTCGCTGCCAACAAAGTTGCTTTGTTGATCACAACATTTACAACAGGTACATCGCCATGACCATTTTTGTTTGAAGTTTTAACGTTTTCAATTTGCTTTACAACGTCCATACCTGAAACGACTTTACCGAACACTGCATAACCCCAACCTTGTGGTGTTTTGCTGGTGTAGTTAAGGAATGTGTTGTTTTTTGCATTGATAAAGAATTGTGCGCTTGCAGATTGTGGATCGCTGGTGCGCGCCATTGCAATCGTGCCTTCTTCGTTTTTCAAGCCATTGTCTGCTTCGTTGATAACTTTATTCGGTGCAGATTTTTCACGGAAATCGGTGTCAAACCCACCCGTTTGAATCATAAAGTCTTTGATGACGCGATGGAAAATCACACCGTCATAATGACCGCTCGCAACATAAGCCAAGAAGTTCGCAACGGTTTTCGGTGCTTTTTCTTGATTCAATTCGATAACAATCGTACCAGCGGTGGTATCAAAGGCAACTTGTGGGTGATCCATGAGTTTTTACTCCAAAAAGAGGTCGGGATTGGTTGAGGCTAGGGTAATCAAACGGTAGACTATGCGGCAAGCGAAACTTGCGATTATTTACGGTGATTTACCATAATTGTGCAATTTAGCCGACAGTCTGCACAAGATATAAGCAGCGCCGCATATTATGAGATATAAACGGTACACTGTGTGTCGATTTATGTCATTGTGATCCGCTTGATGTTTTAAAGCTTTATTGTGTTTTTTAAATAGCTACCTTTATTCTTCGTTCAAAGTTATGAGTATTATGAATCCAACTGATCTGCCTAAAACCACGACTGCCCCGTCCACTAACTCAACTGCAAGTGGTCAACAAGCACAGCAAGGCAACGATCAATCTGCAAAAGAACAGACCGCAGGCTTGGATTTCATTCGTGCAATCATTGCTGACGACTTAGCAACTGGAAAACACAATCAAATCGTGACGCGCTTCCCGCCTGAACCAAATGGCTATTTGCATTTGGGTCATGTGAAATCTATTTGCCTAAACTTCGGCATTGCCAGCGAAAATAATGGTCTTTGCAACCTTCGTTTGGATGACACTAATCCAGCGGCAGAAGAACAAGAATATATTGATAATATTGAAAAAGATGTGAAATGGCTTGGCTTCAATTGGAATGGCGAAGTTCGTCATGCATCGAGCTATTTTGGGCAACTGTATGACTGGGCGGTGCAACTGATCAAACAAGGCGATGCTTATGTTGATCTGCAAACCGTTGAACAAATTCGTTTAAACCGTGGTGACTTTACTCAACCCGGTACAAATTCACCGCACCGTGATCAAACCGTTGAGGAAAACCTCGCGCTGTTTAGCAAAATGAAGAACGGCGAGTTTGACGCAGGTGCAGCAGTGCTACGCGCTAAGATTGATATGGCAAGCCCGAACGTCCATATGCGCGATCCTGTGCTTTATCGCATCCTGAAAGTTGAACATCATCAAACTGGCAATGAATGGGTGATTTACCCAATGTACGACTACGCGCATCCGTTGGGCGACGCGATTGAAGGCATTACCCATTCACTGTGTACACTTGAATTTGAAGATCATCGTCCGTTTTATGAATGGGTCATTGATAAAGTTAATACAACAGCTAAACCGCGTCAGATTGAGTTTTCACGTTTGAATGTCGATTACACCTTAACCAGTAAGCGTAAACTGAAAAAACTGGTTGATGATGGCGTTGTGGCAGGCTGGGATGATCCACGTATGCCGACGGTTGCAGGCATGCGTCGTCGTGGCTTTACACCAGAAGGTCTGCGTGACTTCTGCCAACGTACAGGCGTTAGTAAAAATGATGGCGTAGTTGATGTAGGTTTGCTTGAATTCTGTATTCGTCAATCGATTGAAAATGTCGCCCCACGTGGCATGGCAGTTTTACGTCCTTTGAAAGTGACATTAACCAACTTGCCACAAGCAATGACGTTGAAACATGCACGTCATCCAAACGTTGATTTAGGCGAACGTGAAATTCCGTTGACGCAAGAAATTTACATTGATCGTGCTGACTTTGAAGAAGAGCCACCAAAAGGCTTTAAACGTCTTATTCCAGGTGGTGAAGTTCGTCTGCGCCATGCATATGTCATTCGTTGCGATGAAGTTGTTAAAGATACTGCGGGCAATGTGATTGAGCTGCAATGTTCGATTGATCCTGAAACTTTAGGCAAAAATCCTGAAGGTCGTAAGGTCAAAGGCGTGATTCAATGGGTTTCCGCAATTGCAGGGATTCAAGCTGAAGTTCGGATTTATGATCGCTTGTTTACGCATGCTGATCCTGAAGAAGGCGATGATTTCATGCAAAACGTCAATGCAGGATCACAAACTATTCTGCAAGCCATCGTTGAACCATCACTTGCGCAAGCGAATAACGGTGATCGTTTCCAGTTTGAACGTGAAGGCTATTTCATTGCTGATGAAAAAGATCACACGACTGCCAAGCCTGTGTTTAATCGTATTTTGGATTTGAGGGATAGCTGGAAGGGTTAATTCGTCTAGAGTTGATGTGAATAAAAAAGCTTTCCTTGTAATTCAAGTGAAGGCTTTTTTATTACCGTAATTGTTAAATTGGGTGCGCATTGCGCACCAAACTCATGGTGGTATCTGAACTGGTGCGCCGTGCGCACCCTATGAACAGAACTTTGACAAGAATTAAACCTCATCCGCCCCAATCGCCCTACCCACAAAACGATAAACAGGCTGACTGCGTGAAAACTTAATCGGATGCGCAAGTTGCTTTTGAGTTTTAGCATTACCGATTTCAAGTGGCACATTAACCACCCAACCACGTTGTTCCGCGAGTTCGGATCCCACAGCTTCCGCCAAACTGAGTACAGGTTCGACACACACATCAAGCGCAGCAAACAGTTGATTCCAGTATTCAAGCGATTGTTGTGCAATTGCATCACGAATCATTGATCGAACAGTCGTACGATCTTCTGGTTGCATTGATGAGCCTAAACGAGCTAAATCTGGCATTTGTAATGCTTGCGCCAAACCCATCAGGAATTGAGGTTCAAGCGAACCTATGGATAAGAATCGCCCATCTTGGGTTTGGTAATAATCATAGAAAGTTGCGCCATTCAGCATGCCTTGTTCAGGTGCTTGCGCTTCCCCGCCAGCAACTTGTGCCGCACCAGCCATCGTATTCAAACTAAACGCACAATCAGTCATTGATATATCAATATGCTGACCTAGCCCACTACTATGTCGCTCAAACACGGCGGCCAAAATGCCAATCACGCCATGCAACGAACCACCCGCGACATCGGCAATTTGAATGCCCATTGCAGGCGGAAGACCATTTACACGACCGCTATGCCCTGCAATACCAGACAAAGCGATATAGTTAATGTCATGTCCTGCCCGATTTTTATAGCTACCAGTTTGACCGTAACCAGTAATTGAGCAATAAATTAAACGTGGATTAATTTTGCTCAATGTTTCGTAATCTAAACCCAAACGTGCCATTACATTCGGTCTAAATTGCTCGACGATAATGTCGTATTCAGCAACCAATTCTTTTATTTTATTAATATTTTCTGGGTTTTTAAGATCAAACGCGACCGAGCGTTTGTTACGGTTTAAATATGCATGAGCTGTCGCCTGTCCGTCTGCATATGGAGGCATGATACGGACTAAGTCCATGCGAGTTGGTGACTCGATATGAATCACATCCGCGCCCATATCCGCCAGCATTAACGTGGCAAACGGTCCAGGAAGTAATGTTGAGAAATCGAGAATTTTTAGACCTGAAAGTAACGCATTTGGGGTGTTGCTCATAAACTATTTCCATTCATTAAATGCATTGGTGTCTGACACAATTGGCAATTTAAGCCAAAACTCCAGACTATTACACTGTGAATCCTCAGTACAATGATATATATGCTCATGGCATTTGGTATAAATAAACATTAAGCTTGCGGTTCGTACGTTCAGATTCATGTGATGTTTTGATTCAAATTGAGTCGTAAAACGTTCATTTTCAAAGAAAAGGGTACTGTATGAATCGCAAAACTATTTCAATTCATTATGTGAATGGTGCATTACACGGCGCAAGACGCCTAAATATGGATATTGAAAGTCTAGTTAGTCGAGCAGGCATTGACCCTTCACTCCTTACACAGCCTAAAGCACGTGTTTCTCCAGAGCAATATACGCGCTTTGCTCAAATCATGTGGTTGGCAACTCAGGATGAACATTTAGGATTTGACAATACTCCACGCCGCTTGGGAACCTTTGCGACGATGTGTCAGCTCATTATTCATGCAGGTACGCTGGGTAAGGCGCTTGAACGTGGACAACAATTCTATAGTTTGTTTGGTACGGATTGGTCTATGAGCGTTAGTCATGACCTCCATGAAGCACGCCTTCGGGTTCATGCACCACAAGATCGTGATGAAGAGCATTTCATTACCGAAAGTATGCTGATGGTTTGGCATGGTCTAGCGAGTTGGTTGATCGGACGACGTATTCCGTTAGAGCGCGCAAAATTTGGTTACCCAAAGCCAGTACATGCTGATGAATATGACGCGCTGTTTTACGCGCCTGCAATGATTTACGACGCAACATATACCGAAATTAGTTTTGCGGCTGACTATTTGTCCTTGCCAATCCGCCAAACCGAAGATACGTTGGCGGAGTTCTTAAAAACAGCACCTGCGAAATTATTGGTTAAATTTAAAAATACCAATTCACTCACTTCACGTATTCGTGAGTTGCTTAAAACGCATATCGGTGGAGAAATGCCAACGTTGAATGATGTGGCTTCACAACTCTATTTGTCACCGCAAACATTACGTAGACGTTTAGCGGCTGAAGGAAAAAGCTATCAAGGTGTGAAAGATGATTTACGCCGAGATACCGCGATTCACTTGCTCGGTTCGCCACATCTGACTTTGGACGAAGTGGCGGAACAAGTTGGATTTAGTGAAACCAGTACTTTCCATCGAGCTTTTAAAAAATGGACAGGTGTTACACCGGGTTTATATCGACAAATCCATGCCGAATAGTGACAATATGCTTTAGCGGATCAACTGTCCGCAAAGAGAGCATTAATCATGTCGGATGAAAAAATAAAAAAATATACAGGTGCCGCAGGTGGCTGGGATGCGCTGAATAGCGTTGCCAAAAACCTAAGGCATCAAGGCATTTCGGTCAAAGGTGCGATTACTTTATTACAAGTCAATCAACCCACTGGCTTTGATTGCCCTGGTTGTGCATGGCCAGATAAAGAACATACTTCGACTTTTGAATATTGCGAGAATGGCGCGAAAGCGGTTGCGTTTGAGGCTACTAGCAAACGTGTCACCCATGAGTTCTTTGCCGCACATTCTGTCTCTTGGTTAAAACAACAAAGTGATCATTTCCTCGAAGATGAAGGTCGTTTGACGCATCCGATGCGTTATAACGCGATGACTGATCATTATGTACCGATCAGTTGGGATGATGCCTTTGCCATGATCGGCAAGCATCTACGCGAACTCCCCGATCCGAATCAAGCTGCGTTTTATACTTCGGGCCGCACCAGTAATGAAGCTGCATTTCTTTATCAATTATTTGTCCGCGCGTATGGCACGAATAACTTCCCTGATTGTTCAAACATGTGTCACGAACCCACCAGCGTGGGACTTGCTGAATCCATTGGATTGGGCAAAGGCACGATTACGCTTGATGATTTTGAACTTGCCGATAGTATTTTTATTTTCGGGCAAAATCCAGGGACAAATCATCCGCGTATGCTCGGCACTTTGCGAAAAGCAGCAAAACGTGGCGCAAATATCGTAGCGATCAATCCACTGCGTGAACGCGGACTAGAGCGTTTTACTGACCCACAAGATGCCATTGAAATGTTGACTGGCGGTAGCACTCAGATCAGTTCGCATTATTGCCAGCCGAAAGTCGGTGGTGATTTTGCGTTATTGATGGGTATGTTTAAGTATTTAAAACAAGAACATGATCAAGCCATTGCCAATGGCAAAAAGGGTTTGTTTGATCAGAATTTCATTGATGATCAAACGCAAAATTTTGAAAACCTGCTCACTGAAATTGATCAAACCGACTGGGCGGATATTCGCGCGGCATCGGGTTTGTCACAAGATGAACTGAATGCGATGGGGCAACTTTTCGCCAAATCTGAACGAGCGATTTTTTGTTGGGGAATGGGCATCACTCAGCATCGTCATGGTGTCGCAACGATCCACATGCTCAGTAATCTACTTCTTGCGCGCGGACATATTGGGCGCGCGGGTGCGGGTGCCTGCCCTGTTCGCGGTCATAGTAATGTCCAAGGCGACCGCACCATGGGCATTTATGAAAAACCTTCCGCCAAGTTGCTTGATCGTTTAGATCAGGTTTTTGACATGCAATGTCCTCGTGAACATGGCTTAGATGTAGTCGGTTCGATTGATGCCATGTATCACGGCAAGGTCAAAGTGTTCTTTGCGATGGGTGGAAATTTCGTTGCGGCAAGTCCTGATAGTAATTTTACCTATGAGGCGTTACGCCGTTGTGAATTGACTGTGCAAGTCTCAACTAAACTTAATCGCAGTCATTTGATTTGTGGGCGTGATGCGCTAATTTTACCGTGTCTCGGGCGTACAGAAATTGACATGCAAAAAATGGGTTCACAAGCGATCTCTGTTGAAGATTCGATGAGCAACGTGCATTTGTCGATGGGTCGCAATGCGCCTGCATCACCAGACTTGTTATCTGAACCCGCAATTGTTGCCAGACTTGCACAAGCGACTTTGCCAGACAGCACCATTCAATGGAATTGGTATATCGAAGATTACGACCGAATTCGTGATGCGATTGGTCAGGTGTTTGATGATTTTTATGATTTTAATGGCCGAGTACATCACGCGGGTGGTTTCCATATTCAACATCCAGCCGCACGCTATGAATGGCGCACAAAGGCTGGCAAAGCGATGTTTCACACTTCTTCGCTTGCCAAAATTTACGAAATACAAGCGCATGCGACCCATGAACAAAAGGTCTTTACCTTAACAACCATGCGTTCACACGATCAATATAACACCACGATTTATGGCTTAGATGATCGTTATCGCGGAGTGTTTGGTCAACGTCGTGTGCTGTTTATCCATGCAGATGATTTGGCTGAATTAGGCTTTAGTGATGGACAATGGGTTGATATCGAAAGCCTAGCCGCTGATCAAAAACGCCGAGTTGCGCCGCGCTTTAAATTAGTGAAATACGATATTCCACGCGGTTGTCTTGCAGCATATTATCCTGAAACCAACGTGCTCGTTGCATTGGAAAATCATGCTGAAAAAGCCCAAACGCCAGCATCTAAATCCATTCCCGTAGTTCTTCATGTGCATGTAGAAACTCAAACGGAAAATCATGCGGATGTAAGTCGTACTCATGTCTAACCCTCAACGTTCAAAAAACCAATTGCTCGATGACAATGTCCAGCAAGGGATTTCAACTGCTTATGGTGTTCGTTATCGCTCCATGCAAACGCAGACTGTCCAAGACTGGGTCATGGATGAACATCCTGTTGCACTGGTCTATAACGGTCTTTCGCATGCTGTGATGATGGTTACGCCGACTGAACTGGAGAATTTTGCAGTTGGTTTTAGTTTGTCTGAAGGCATCATTAACCATCGCAATGAGCTTTACGACCTTGAAATCGTGCAAAATCCTGCGGGTACAGAAGTCAAAATGAACATTTCAGCCCGCGCATTTACTGAACTTAAATCAAAAAAACGTAGCCTTGCTGGTCGTACAGGTTGTGGCTTATGTGGCATTGAAAGCCTTGAACAATTTGACGTTGAACTGCCAATGATTAGTCATTCATATGAACCTGATTGGCTTCAACTAATCCCTTCGGCATTAGAAAAATTACCATCACATCAACCGATGACACAGACAACTGGCGGCGCACATGCTGCGGCTTGGATTACGTCAAAAGGTGATTTATTGGCAGTTTTTGAAGATGTTGGGCGCCACAATGCATTGGATAAGTTGCTGGGTTATTTAACTTTAAATCAGCATGATATCCAAAATGGGTTTGTCCTAATGACGAGCCGCGCCAGTTATGAGCTAGTGCGCAAATGTGCCAAGCTCGATATTGCGCTACTTGCCAGCATTTCCGCGCCGACTTCATTCGCAATTACTTTAGCTGAGCGCTCAGGTTTGGGTTTAGTCAGCTTTTGTCGTGGCGATGGATTCGTTGTATATCAAACAACTGATTCTCAGTCATCATTTTAATCTCCGCCTCCTCCACAACCACTATCTCCACTACAACTGCTATCCCCATCTCCAGCACAATTGGATGAACCACTACAGGATGTCGCACTCGCGAAATCACCACCACAATAAATTGCTGTTGCACCACTCCCCGCAACTAATCCTGCTTTCTTGCAATCAGTGACATAGTGAAAACCATTGGCAATATTCAATTGCGCATCAATGGCGAATATCAGCGGTAATCGTACAGGAATACGAGGATTTATATTATCAAGCTGACATGCATGTAACCAAGTTTGTTGCAGCCCTGCATTACTTTTCTTTTGCTTCGGTGTCATGGCCGCGGCTGGTGTGTGATGAAAGAAATGTCCAAAGGCTTTCTTGCAAAAGGTTTGATAAGCTTGAGTGTATAGAATAAATTCGTGCCACAAATCATCAGTCACTTGCGAGGGCATCGCGACCATTGAACGACCGCTACGTTTATGAACTAAAAAGAATTGCCGAAGTGAATCAGCGACCAGTTGAAACTGATCAGCCGTTAAATTGGGATGATGTTTCCCAAGTCGTCGATGCATGCCTTGAGGGAAGTCAAAGCTACGAATAAAACTTTCACGAGTTTTTGATTGATAAAATCCATATAAATAATAAGCAACCACCAAAAAAATGATCAATATCATCAGTTGCATGATCAAACATTCCTTTTGTTCATAGACTTTTACATGATATTAACAAAACAATCTTTATTCACAAGTTACTTGTTCATTAATTCATTTTAAATTCATGACAAATTATCATTTTTAGCCAATTGAACTGACTATTATTATCATTGTCTACGCCAGAAATAAGGCTAAACTCTACCCCACTTACGAATTTGTAAACCCACCAAACGCCTCAACAAGGAATCAGAAATGACCGAAGCCTATATTTTTGATGCGGTTCGTACACCGCGCGGTAAAGGAAAGAAAGACGGTAGCCTACATGAAGTAAAGCCAATCTCTCTCGTAGTTGGATTGATGCATGCGCTTGAGGCCCGTAACAACCTCGATACCAGCCTTGTTGAAGATGTTGTTTTAGGTTGTGTGACTCCAGTTGGCGACCAAGGCAGTGATATTGCTAAGACTGCTGCGATCGCAGCTGGCTGGAGCGAAAATGTCTCTGGCGTGCAAATCAATCGCTTTTGTGCATCTGGTTTAGAAGCGGTCAATCTCGCTGCACAGAAAGTGCGTTCAGGCTGGGAAGATCTCATTGTAGCTGGTGGCGTTGAATCGATGTCGCGTATTGCAATGGGTTCAGACGGCGGACCTTGGGCGCTTGATCCAGAAACTAACCTGAAATCTTATTTCGTTCCACAAGGTGTTGGCGCAGATTTGATCGCTTCAATTGATGGCTACAGCCGTCATGATGTCGATACTTATGCGGCAAACTCACAAGCCAAAGCTGCGGCTGCACAAGCTGCTGGACGATTTGATAAATCGATCGTTCCAGTAAAAGATCACGCTGGCGTGACAATCTTGGATAAAGATGAATTCATCCGCGGCGGCACAACGGCTGAATCACTATCAAAATTAAGTCCAAGCTTTGAAATGATGGGCGCAATGGGTTTTGATGCTGTTGCTCTGCAAAAATATCCAGAAGTTGAAAGAATCAATCACATCCACCATGCAGGTAACTCCTCAGGCATCGTTGATGGCGCGGCACTTGTGCTCATCGGTTCTGAAGCTGCTGGCAAAAAAATGGGCATCAAGCCGCGTGCAAAAATTGTTGCAACGGCTCTTGTAAGCACTGATGCAACCATCATGCTCACAGGTCCAGCACCAGCTGCACGTAAAGCATTGGAAAAAGCTGGCTTAACCATTGATGACATCGATTTATTTGAAGTCAATGAAGCGTTTGCTTCTGTGGTCATGCGCTTTATGACTGAACTGAAAGTTCCAGCAGAAAAAGTAAACGTCAATGGCGGCTCAATTGCGATGGGTCATCCACTCGGCGCAACTGGCGCAATGATTCTCGGCACCTTACTCGATGAACTCGAACGCCAAGGTAAAAAACGCGGCTTGGCAACCTTGTGTGTTGGCGGCGGCATGGGCATTGCTACCATCATTGAAGTCGTTTAAGGAGAATATGAATGAGCACGAATAACGCGACTAATAATGCAATCAGTTACACTAAAGACGCTGATAACATCGTCACCCTGTTAATTGATTCAACAGGTCAATCTGTCAACACCATGAATACTGAATTTACCCTCAGTCTGCGTGACTCGGTTGCGAAGCTTAAAACTGAAACTGATTTGGCAGGTGTGATCTATGCTTCTGCGAAAAAGACTTTCTTTGCGGGTGGCGACTTAGACGAAATCATCCAAGCGAAAGCGAGCGAAGCTGATCAATTATTCCAATGGCTTGAGCTGATGAAAGCCGATATGCGCGCGATTGAAACGATGGGCAAGCCTGTTGTTGCTGCATTGAATGGCGCTGCACTCGGCGGTGGTTGGGAATTAGCACTGACTGCACATCATCGCATTGCACTTGCAGATCCAAAAATCAAATTTGCATTGCCAGAAGTGACACTCGGTTTACTTCCAGGTGGCGGCGGTGTAGCGCGTATGACTCGCCTGCTCGGTTTGCAAAATGCATTGCCATACCTCATGGAAGGCAAGCAATTTGATGTCAAAAAAGGTTTGTCACTCGGTCTAATCCACGACACTGGCGCAACCATGGACGAAGTCCTGCAAAAAGCCCGTGACTGGATCAAAGCCAATCCAAAATCACAACAACCGTTTGATGTGAAAGGCTACAAAATCCCAGGTGGCACACCAAGCACACCAGCGGTCGCACAAATGCTCGCCATTGCACCAGCCATGCTGCGTGACAAAACCAAAGGCTGCTACCCAGCACCTGAAGCGATCATGTCAGCTGCGGTTGAAGGTGCACAAGTCGATATCGACACCGCACTACGCATCGAATCACGTTATTTCGTGCAAATTACCACAGGTCAAGTTGCCAAAAACATGGTTGGCACTTTCTGGTTCCAATTAAATGCTCTCAAAGCAGGTCATAGCCGTCCAGCAGGAATCGCACCTTGGAAAGCCACTAAAGTCGGCGTTCTTGGTGCGGGCATGATGGGAAGTGGTATTGCCTACTCTACTGCCATTAAAGGCGTACAAGTTGTTCTTAAAGACGTTTCAACTGAAGCGGCTGATAAAGGCAAAGGCTACAGCCAGAAATTGCTTGAGAAACGCGTTTCTCGTGGCGGCTTAACAGCTGAGAAGAAAGATGCGATTTTGGCAAGCATTACTGCAACAGCCGATGCTAAAGATTTGGCAGGTTGTGATCTGATCATCGAAGCGGTATTTGAAAATCGTGATCTGAAAGCCAAAGTCACTCAAGAAGCGGAAGCACAATTGGTTGCTGGCGGCGTGATGGCATCGAATACATCAACATTGCCAATCACTGGCTTATCTAAAGCAAGTAAAGATGCGACTCATTTTGTCGGTCTGCACTTCTTTAGCCCGGTTGATAAAATGCAATTGGTTGAAATTATCAAAGGCAAAGACACAAGCCCTGAAACATTGGCCCGCGCATTTGACTATGTACTGCAAATTGGTAAAACCCCTATCGTTGTTAATGACAGCCGCGGCTTCTTCACCAGCCGTGTTTTCGGTACATTTGTCAATGAAGGCTTGTCATTAGTTGCTGAAGGCATTCATCCAGCACGCGTAGAAATGGCTGCGCTTAAAGCAGGTATGCCTGTAGGCCCGCTTGCGATTCAAGACGAAGTCAGTTTGTCGTTGACTGAGCACATCACTGATCAAACACGCAAAGACTTGCAAGCAGAAGGCAAAGATCTGCCTATGCGTGCTTCAGAAGCGTTAACAAAGAGTCTGATCCATGACCATAATCGTAAAGGTAAAGCCGCTGGTGCTGGCTTCTACGATTATCCAGAAGGTGGTAAGAAACACCTGTGGTCTGGTCTATCACAATGGCATAAGCCAGAAGTAACCATCAGCGAACAAGAAATGATTGAACGTATTTTGTTTGTTCAAGCACTGGATACCGTTCGCTGTCTCGAAGAAAACGTACTCACCTCTGTACAAGATGCCAACATCGGTTCGATCTTCGGTATCGGTTTTGCACCGTGGACTGGCGGCGCGATTCAGTATTTGAACCAATATGGTTTAGACAAAGCTGTTGTACGTGCAACTGAACTAGCCGCTAAATACGGCGAACGCTTTAACCCACCGCAATTATTGAAAGATAAAGCGGCAAAAGGTGAGTTGTTTGTTTAAGTATTTTTAAAAAGTAAACTGCAAAAAAAACCGCTATTTCTGAATTGAAATGGCGGTTTTTTATTGAATGATCCAACTATTGAAGCCAATTTGGATTACTAGAAAGAATCCTCATAGAAAGAGCATCTATTTGGTAAATGGGTCTTTTTCCATCATTAAATTTCCCTGTTTTCAAAATTATTTTCAACGACTCAAGATAAGCTACCGCTGGTTCAGTTGGATCTAAGCTGCGCTCTGTTCTTTTTTCCGTGACAAAAAGAGAAAGAATATATTTTTCATAAGAGTTTAACTTAATTAACTTTTTCTCTAACTCGCGAATGAAAAGCTTCTTATTAACGTGACTTTTTAGATACTTTGTAATATCAACAAATAAATCATGGAGCAATATTGAAGCTAATAAAATACAAACAATTAATAGTATCGTTGAATGACTTATAACAAATTCTGAAAAATCATTATCTAGACAAAGACCTGCAGCAATAAAAATCATGATTGCTACAGTTAAACCTAAACCAGCAGAGTAAATAACTTTATTTTGAATGTTTGATGACACGTAAACCTCCCTGATACACATTTCAATTGATTGTGGCATATTTAGAGGATATTGGAAAATCAGCTTTATGCATATTTTTTGATTTTGATTGATGATAATTTGCAAAATATTCTTGTCTTTCTAAATATGATGCTTCATACATTCACGCTATAATTCATCAAACCATTTACACAACAATGATCTAACGGACATTCTCATGACTCAATCAATCGCATTTATCGGTATGGGCGCAATGGGCTGGCGTATGGCGGCACACTTACCAAAAGCATTTAGCGATGTTCGTGTCTGGAATCGTACCTTTAGCAAAGCAGAAGCACATGCGGCTGAATTTGGTACAAAAGCCACGTCGATTGAGCAAGCAGTTCAAGCAGATATTATTTTTTCCTGTTTACCTACGAGTAGCGAAGTTGAAGCGATTATTAGCCAATATCCACCAAAAAATGGCAGTATTTGGATTGATTGCACCAGCGGTGAACCAAGTTCAGCAAAAAAAGTTGCTGAACAATTAGCTGCAAATAATGTCGCTTTCCTCGATGCACCTGTTTCTGGTCAAACCATTGGCGCAGAACGCGGCACGCTCACTGTCATGGTTGGTGGTAACAAAGCAGCACTTGAACGCGCACGAAGCGCGATGGAACCATTCTCAAGCCTTATCGAGCATGTTGGCGATAGTGGTTCTGGTTTTGCCGTGAAAGCCGTCAATAACATGCTGCTAGCCGTAAATCTATGGGCCGTCGCAGAAGGCTTTACAGCTCTAAAAGCCCACGGTGTTAATATTGATAGCGCATTGACTTGTATTAATGCCTCCAGCGGTCGTAGCTTAGCTTCAGAAGTCACCTTCCCTCAACGTGTACTTAATCGTGAATTTCCACTGACATTTGCATTGAGTTTATTAGCTAAAGATACAGGCATTGCCATTGACCTTGCCCATACCGCAAAAATCCCAGCACCGTTACTCGCCTTGACCCAAAGTTTATATCGCGCAGCAAGCAGTAGCTTGCCAGATGACAGTGATTTTTCAGCGTCAGTAAAATTATTGGAAAGCTGGACTGGTATTGAGTTGAAATCGAATTAAGTTATCTCGCATTGTTTTACAGGACAAGTTTAGAACCTGCCCCTACCATTAAATCTGTAGGGGTGGGTTCCAAACCCACCCAATATTTACCAATAAACTTGATACGTTAAATACTTGTTTTTGTTTGAAAGTAATACTCGTAGATCTGCATTCTTCGCTAATCGATATTTCACTTCTAAGCGTGTTTCGCTCGCTAAGTCTTGATCTTTTCGTTGTTGGAAATGCTGAACGAGCTTCAACCCAAAAGGCTCTTGTTGATAAACCAACCCAGTTTCACTTACAGCATCAATTTTAGCAGCACTATCGTTGAGTTCTGCACTCAACAAACTATAGCCAATCAGATTCGGACTAAAATCATAACCAGCACCGAATCCTCCACGTGCATAAGGGCGATGCACTTCTCCAGTAAAAACATCAGGTTTAGCTCCAAGCGCCAACTCCCAAGACATTTTTTGTTCACCTGATAGTTTTTGCCCTAAATCTTCAATTTTAAGAATACGAATAAAATCAGCAGATTGAAGCTGAACTTTTTGATTCTTAATTTGCCAAGAAAAATCCAACATTTTGAATTCAGAATGAATATTACTGTATGAACTCAACATGTCTTTATTGAATACCGTGAAATTGATGGCCGCTTGGCCATCACCGATTCCAATCCCCAACTTGCTTGGCTTCTCACCCAAAGCTGAAGATGGACGCGCTGGCATTACTTCTGGTGTCTCGTCATTGACTGGAAGCTGAATACGCTTTTTGATCAGTAGTTTCTTCTGTATTTGGTATTGCGGGCTATCATCGCCTATTTGCTTGAAATTAAGGTAAGCAATAAGAAATTCAAGGATTTTTTCCTGATCAGATTCAGAGCTTTGCTCAATCAGTTTCAGATCTTTCGTTTCAATATAATGATTAATTTGTTGCTGCATCGCTTGCGGCATTTTTGCGAATGCGAAATACAATTTATTCTGATCAGAAGGCAAATATTCAACACTTTTAATAAAGTCAGGATGAATCTTGCGATACTCTTCAATCTGATCAAACACATATTCAGGTGGATACCACGGGGTGAAATGTGTAGTGGTCTTAATATCAGCAATCAGCTCTAAAAGTTCCCCAGACCGATAAGCACAGTTTTGTTTAATAAAATAATAATCAATCGTATGTGACTGAACTTCAGCCAAATGATAGATAAATAAAGCTTTTTGCTCTGGTGTTAAATTCAGCGTATATGCCCAAATATCCCGTTGTTCGGTTTTGGCATAAACAATATCTTGCTTAAAAAACTGACTGCTAGCAAAGCGCGAATCATAAAGCCCGAATAGACCTTTCCAGATGTAATTCAGACTGTTTTCACCCTTCGGAATAACTGCCCCATAGTTATAGGCGTTATCTAACAAGTTTTGTCTTTCGTTTTCTGCGCCGATCGTAATTAGAACATGACCAAACGTGGATACTGGATTTTTTAAATAACCACTGACCAACAACAAACGCACATCTTGCTTTGCATTAGGTAAGTTTTTACAGCTTTCTAAAGCGGTCGTCGGCAAACCTGATAAGTGATGGCTAAGCCAATAATAGCGTGCAGGATACTGGCAAATTAACGCAGGATTTTCGTGCAGCGCATCAATGCTGGCATCAAGCTCAGATTGAGGTGTGATTTTTTTAAGGTTTTGAGCACTTAAATCGCTGAGATAGAAACCTTTTGAAGTGACTTCAGCTTGATGATTAAATAAAATAATCTTTTGCCAAACTGGCTCATCGGCTAAATGAAGTTCGCTCGCTTGTTGCTTGATTTGTTGCGCAGAAATCTCATGCGTAGAAGGTTCTGCGTAAACATTTGGCAAATAAGACAACAGGATACTAAAGGAAAAAAATCCGAGGGATAAACACTTTAGCATCCTATAAATCAAATTAAGCAGCAGAGCAATTTGCGGCTTCTAAATTATCATTCACAATACGGAACAACGCTTCGCTATTTACTGAAGCCTTCGATTCTTTGTACGTCGAGCTTAGCGTGTAGTTCGCATAATCCTGACGTAAATGACTGCTTGCAGCTGAACACGCCATCAAACCGTTTAATGCAGTTAAATGTTCGCCACGACCACTTGCCAAATCTTGTTCAATCGATGGGAAGTTTTCTTTGATAAACACGGCTCTTGCGACAATCATACCACCACAAGCTCCAGGAGAAAGCGTGCCAGAAAGGACAGCCGTTGTTCCTAAATCCCATGTAACGTTAGAAATGATTGCAAGGACGTTGTTGATTCGTCCAAAGACTAAACCGCCAATACCACACTGCGTATAAATATGTTCAAGACTGAGTTGTGATCTGGCTTGTGCAGGAGCAGCAATCGTTAATGCCGCAGATACAGCAACTAAGGCGAGCGCTTTTTTTAACATTGAAATTCTCCATTTTCCGCATATACATAATGATTCACAATAATTGTCACATTATTTATTGATCTGCAATGACACACCACAAAATAAACGATAATTTGTTTTTCGTCACGCATATATATGTTACATCAACGAATTTATGTGAATTGTGAGAAGTAATAGTGCATTTTTATGAGTATTTATTACGCTAACCGCTCAAGTAATTTTGCCTTTACCAACGCCCACTCATCATCAATCACACTATAAAAAACTGTGTCACGCTGAACATTATTTTGCACGCGCATATGTTTGCGAAATACGCCTTCTTTAACTGCACCTACGCGCTCAATGGCGCGTTGTGAGCGAAGATTTCGTGAATCAGTTTTGAGTTCGACTCGGTTTGTTTTAAGATTCTCAAACGCATGTTGAAGCATCAAAAACTTCATTTCAGTGTTAACCCGACTACGCTGCGCTTCAGGTGCAAGCCATGTCCATCCGATTTCCACCACGTGGTCTTTTGGTCTAATTGCTAAAAAACGTGTACTGCCGACAATTTTATGAGTTTGGTTATCAAAGATTGTGAACGCGATATGCTCGCCCTTTTCCACATAAACCAGCGCTTCATTAATCCAACTTTTCACATCATTGATATCCGTGAAACAACCACGCGGTAAAAATTGCCAATCAAGCTGATGCTGTCCGACTGCTAACAATCCTTCAGCATGATCAATAGATAAAGGTTCAAGACGAACCGCTTGACCTGATAATGCAATATTAGCTAATGACATGAAAATGCCCTTTTGTTTTATTTACAAAGATGGTTAACACGAATTAATACTTGCTCAAACAAAAATAATGATTGCTGTAAAACTCAAAATATGGACTCTATCAGCGCTGAAACCACACAATTACGACCAGAATCTTTTGCCTGATAAAGCGCTTTATCAGCCAGCTCAATCAACTTTTCTTCTGATTCGATACCGATCGGTTGTTGGGCAACACCAATACTGACCGTTAGGGATAAATCGACGCCTGCAAGACTTTTGACGATGGTTTTCTCTACCGCGTGGCGAATACGTTCTGCAACAACAAGCGCACCTGATAACTCTGCCTCAATCAATAAAATTGCAAACTCCTCACCACCGATGCGTGCGACAACATCAATTTGACGCGCTGATTGGCGGCAAATATCAGCAACTTCACGGATGACTAAATCACCTGTGAGATGTCCATGTGCATCATTCACACTCTTAAAATAATCAATATCTAACATCAGCAAGCACACAGGATGTTTATAACGATTTCCACGAATAATCTCTTGCTTGAGCAAAGGCAAAAAATGCCGCCGATTACTCACGCCTGTTAAATGATCGGTAAAGGATGCCGCTTTTAAAGCAAGCTCAGATTCATAGCGTAAACGATAGTTTTGTGCCGAAAAATAATGCGTAATCAGCATGGCGAATGCCGCAGGCCAAATCAGAATGATGTATTGCGGATGTTGAAATTCAGGTGCTAAACCCATCAATGCCATGATTTGCGGGAATGCCGCAAAGCACAATGTACAAATAATGTTTGCTGATAATGAAAAACCTTGAAACAAGAACAACGGAAAGAGTAAAAAAAATATAAAAAGGGAAAGAATGTAAATCATGCCATTTTCGAGATGATTCATAATGACAACAAAGAGAAATTGAGCCAATAGTCCTGAAATCAGACAAATGAGTTCGAGTATCTTTCTGTTCTTAATGTATTTAAAAGAAAAAGAAACAATAGTAAAAAATAAAAAACAGAGTCTCAAACCAATCGTGTTTTGTGCGCCCGCAGCATCAATATAGTAATCCCACAACCAAGAAAAAGTACCCTGAAGCGCTAATAAAAAAAACATAATCGCGCTGATCGTGCGATAACGATCCATTTTTTCTTCAAGCAAATCCGCTGGCTCATCTATGAGCTTTAGAAATTTAAGACTGTTACTTATTATTTGCATGAAATGATTGATGTCTTTGAGATCCTCTTCTCAATATTACAAGACTGTATAAATTTCGTATACTTTTTTATAAGAATTAATGGTCTGTCACATAGAGCTGTTTCACCCAAATTAACTCACATGCGCCGCCCCCGCTATCCTCTCGTGTCAATGAACTCAACCAAGTCCAATTCTTTTGCAGATCTTTGGCTTCAACCAAATTACCTGACAAATGCACGATTTGTCCTACGCGTACATCATTCAACTGCTTAGCGATCAAGTCATTAGACGGAATCATGTGCATGTTGGCACTGTGCGTGACAATTTCATTCGGTGGAATGGGTGCAGGAAGATTATAGGTATATCGGTAAAATCGACCACTTTGCGAGATATTGAGCTGGTTAATTACTGCCGTTTCAGACATCCGCCCCCAACCTAATGCCAAATCAACAGGCACAAGATCAGCACCTGCGTCTAAGCTATAATGTTCAGCCGATAAAACACGAGCCACAATCTTAAAATCTTTTAAAGGCTTAATTGAATAGCGTTTGTAGGTGAAGTCAGGATCGGAAGTTGAACTTTGATCAGGATCACTTGCTGCGGTGATCATTCCATCAGGATGTTTGACTGAGCGATGGTTGAAATATTGATAAGCAGAATAAGATAATACCCCTAATGCTAGAATTTGCAGCCAACGCATTGCTCACCTTCAGATATTAGAGTCAATAATAATGTTCAAAAAAATGCCGCTGATGAACATAAAACAATCAACGACACTTTTTTTTGCATTTTTAGTACTGAATTAGCCGACTTTCTTCACGATAACCGAGCCAATTGAGTAGCCTGCACCAAATGAACAAATGACTCCAATATCGCCATTTTTCAAATCTTGTGAATGCTTATGAAACGCAATAATCGAGCCCGCAGAGCTGGTATTGGCAAATTCATCCAAGATAATCGGCGCAAGATCAGCACTCAGTTCGACTTCAGTGGCAGCTTCTTGTGCCGACTCTTTGCCCAGAAGCATTTTAAGAATAAACTTATTCATAGTGCCATTGGCCTGATGCAACCAAAAACGACTAATTTGATGGACATCTAAACCATTCGCAGCAGTATGATCAGTAATCATTTGTGCAACAACAGGTGAAACTTCGCGGAAGACACGACGTCCATCTTGGCGGAATAATTTGTCAGATTTACCAATCCCTGACTCATCGCCACGATTTAAGAAACCGAAGTTATTGCGGATAACACTTGAGAACTGGGTAAATAATTTAGTGCTCAAAATTTCAAAACCAGGTTTAGTATCAGTTTCCTCAATAATTACCGCAGTACAGACATCACCAAAAATGAAATGGCTATCGCGTGTACTAAAATTATTGTGGCCTGATGTAATTTCAGGATTAACCATCAACACACGTTTTGCAGAACCCGCTTTAATCGCATTCGCGGCTTGTTCAATCCCAAAAGTCGCTGCGCTACACGCCACATTCATATCAAAGCCATAACCACGAGTCATCCCAAGTGCACCCTGCACTTCAATGGCAATCGCAGGATATGGGCGCTGCATATTTGAACAGGCAACTAATACCATATCCAAATCATCCGCCGTCAAGCCTGCCGCTTTAAGCGCTTCATTTGCTGCACTGACAGCGATCTCAGCTTGAATCGAGATTTCATCATCAGCACGCTCAGGAATAATCGGCGCAAGACGATTTGGATCGAGTAAACCTTCTTTATTCATCACATAACGCGATTTAACGCCTGATGCTTTCTCAATAAATATCGCAGAGGTGCCTTGCTTAGCGGCTACAGTTCCAGCCTCAATCTCTGCAGCATGTTCTGCATTATATTGCTCAACATGAGTATTTAAACTTGCCGCAAGTTCTTCATTACTAATAGAAAATGGCGGAATGTACAATCCTGTACCTGTAATGCGAATACTCATATCAGACCTCGTTAAAGATTTATTTGCGCGTCTCATTTACAAACCGCAAAATTAAAAATACTAATAAAAAATAAAGGCTCAACCAGCAAAACTAAAAAGATGACCATCAAATGAAGATGTCCGCTTTGCAAGAAATTGTTACAACTACGCATTAGCCTCTAGTTTCCACCGCTTGCCAGAGTTTGTCCAGCCTTGTTGGTGAAACAGGCGCCCGTGTTTTCATCGGTTGCGCAAAAAGTGATATCCGTAACTCTTCCAACAACCAACGAAACTCGGCTAATACTGCCTCGCTGTCACGACCTTTCAAGCGCTGCATAAACGGCTGTAAAACTTTTACGCTATCGTTATCCTTACTTAAGCTGTTTGGCAAACGCTCTAAACGAAGCTCTAATGCTTTTAAATAGCGCGGATATTGTCGCCAATGTTCAGTATCAATCCGATAGACAAAATCGTTCAAATGCAACGCATCCAACTGATCTTCCACATCCTCAATATTCCGCCCAAAGACATTTTGATCCAAGCTCAATAACTGACGTCGTATCGCTTGCCAAGACACAAAAATCTCGGTCAACTCTTTCAACACCTGTTGCCCAGTCGCGAGAAACTTTGGCTTGTCTTTGGCAAGCACGGCTTCAAACTCAGCACTGTTCATTGGTAATGATTGAAAAGTGGCATCTAAAGTTGCACGAATCAGTAAGTTTTCTAACGCGACCTGATTCCCGAGTGGCGCAAAGGTCAGAATCAATGCTTTCGGCAATTGTTTCTTTAATTGCTTGGCTAACTCCGTTACCTGTAACGATAATAAATGCAAAACACCTTGTCGATGCGACTCACGAGCCGTTTTTTCATCTGTAAAAATTTGAATAGAAATAGTCTGATCATGGGTGTTCGATTTTGCAGGAACCAGCGCTTGATATTGGCTGACCTGCAACCCCGAAATCATACGCGAACTTTCAAAGTTAAAACGCTCAGGGAAAGTCGTCATCGCGCCTGATTTTTCAGGCTGTGTCCCCGCAAGTGGTGTCGTCGTCTGTCCTTTGCATTTCGCCAATAACTCAGCCACATCACGACCCTTGGCAATCACTTGCTTACGCTCATTCATCACCTCAATGAGTGGACGCAAAAATAAGGGAATCGTTGTAAAATCAAAGCTATCAGGACGAATATCATGCATATTTAATACACGAACGATTTCACTGGCAATGCTTGAACCTGATTGAATATTGAGATCATCATAAATACGATCAGCGGTATCAGGAATCGGTACTAATTTACGTCGCTGTTCTTTTGGCAATGATTTAAGCAAAGCCTCCACCAAATCAAAGCGCCAGCCTTGAATACCCCATGACAATGCATTGGCATCAAGCTGTGGTAGGGCTTGCACAGGAATCGTCAGAATCGCGCCATCATCATCTCCTGCAGGATTAAATACATAACGCGTCGGCAATGTCAGTTTACCGACTTGGAATCGCTCTGGAAACGCATCGGTGTCTGGTACAGAATCCGCTAGAATATCGGCTTCCGTCAGATATAAAAACTTAGGCTTGGTCTTCTCAACTTCACCGCGCCAATCCTCAAACGCACGCCGACTGGCAATCTCTTCAGGCACACGCGTCTGGTAGAACGTATACAACGTCTCTTCATCGACCAACAAATCACGGCGACGTAGCTTATCTTCGACACGCTGCACATCTTCAAGCATTTGTACGTTGTGCTTTAAAAATGGCGGTGTCACACCCAATTCTGCGGTGACTAAACCATCACGAAGGAAAATTTCATGCGACTCAAGTTGGTTAATTTTTTCATAATTCACCAATTGACGTGCTTGGATAATTAAGCCAAATAATGAAATTTGAGCATAAGCATTCACCAATCCAGGTTTCTTCGCCCAATGTGGCTCAAAGTAGTGATATTTCAGCAATCCACGTGCCGCTGAAATGATCCACTCTGGCTCAATCTTGGCAAGCTGACGCATAAAAACTTGACTGGTTTCCACAATTTCAAACGACATCACCCAAGCGGCATAGGCTCGGTTCAAGGTACTTGAAGGAAAAATACGCGTTTTCTGCTGGCGAACTGCCATGTATTCATTTTTCTGATCAGTCTTTTGCGCCACAAAAGACAATAATCCTGTCAATAAAGCGCGATGCAAATTTTCATAATTAGCGGGACGCACATAGCCGTCTGGGTCAGGAATGACAACAGCTTGCTTAGCGTTACTTGTAACGTATTTATTAATTTTCTCATCGAAAATCTTCGTTTCATTAAATGAAAGTTTGAGCTGTTCTGCCAATTCTAATAATTGCTTATGGGTTTGCTTCCACTCACGAATGCGTAACCAACTCAAATAGTGCTGTTTGGCAAAATTCCGTCTTTGGTTCTCGGTCATCTCGCCTTTTTGTTCAGCTAAAACCCTCCACAGTTTGGTATAAAACAAGAAATCTGAGTCTTTTTCTTTAAATAACGCATGTTTTTGATCTGCTTGCGTTTGTTTATCCGCAGGACGTTCGCGTGGGTCTTGTACCGACAGCGCACTGACAATAATGAGCGTGTCATGTAACACTCCAAAATGCGAACCTGCCAAAATCATGCGTGATAAACGCGGATCAATCGGCATTTTTGCCATTTGCTGACCGATGGGCGTCAGTGCCTTCTCGCCTTCAACCAATGCGCCGAGTTCAACCAGTAGCTTCGTGCCGTCATTCACCAAGCGATAATCTGGCGGCTCGATAAACTCAAACTCATCAAAAGTGCCGAGACCAAGATTTGCCATTTGCAGCAAAACAGAAGCCAAATTGGTACGACGAATTTCAGGCTCAGTAAACTCAGGACGACCCGAAAAATCTTGTTCACTATACAGTCGGATACAAACACCCGCCGCAATCCGTCCACAACGCCCTTTGCGCTGATTTGCAGCTGCTTGGCTAATCGCCTCAATGGGTAAACGTTGCACACGCGAACGATAGGAATAACGCGAAATCCGCGCAAAACCAGAATCAATCACATAATGAATATTAGGAACAGTCAGCGCAGTTTCCGCGACGTTGGTGGCGATGATAATCCGCCGACCTTTGCCCGATGGACTAAAAATCCGTTGCTGCTCAGCCAATGCCAAACGTGCATAAAGCGGCAAAACCTCAGTATGCTTCGGCCCATAACGATTTAACGCTTCTTGCAGCTCACGAATTTCAGCTTCGGTGCTGGCAAAGATCAGAATATCGGCTTTTTGCGAATTTCCTTTATTGGTCGCGTCTTGATAACACTCTTCAACCGCAGCAACGACAGCACGCGGTAAGTTTTCCTCAAAGTTATCAAACTCATCATCGTCACTACCGCCGACAGGTAAATCTGAAATTGGACGATAACGCACTTCAACAGGATAACTTCGCCCTTCAACTGTAAACACAGGCGCATTATTAAAGTAACGACTAAAACGATTCACATCCAGCGTTGCTGAAGTAATAATGACTTTTAAATCAGGACGTTTCGGCAATATCTGCCGTACATAACCCAAGATAAAATCAATATTTAAGCTGCGTTCATGCGCCTCATCAATGATTAACGTATCGTATTTCGTCAGAAAACGATCATGTGCCAATTCAGCCAGCAAAATCCCATCAGTCATCAAGCGAATAAACGCGTCGTTATCACCTGTTTCATTGAAACGAACTTTAAAGCCGACGGACTTACCAAGTGGTTCGCCCAACTCTTCGGCAATTCGCTGCGACACGCTGCGTGCAGCCAGACGACGCGGCTGCGTATGCCCAATCAAACCCGTCAAACCACGTCCAGCAAGCAAAGCCAATTTCGGTAATTGCGTAGTTTTTCCCGAACCTGTTTCACCAGCAATGATAATGACCTGATTCTTTTCTATCGCTTGGATGAGGATGTCGGCGGATTGGCTGACTGGTAATTCAGTATTTAATGAAATCTTGGGCAAACGTGCGTAACGCGCAGCGACTTCAGCCGTGGATTTTTCTAATAATTGTGAATGACGTTCTTTATCTTGCGGCTTTCCATCTTTACCTTTTCCACGCGCAAGCATTGACAGACGATGACGGTCGCGTGCCATTGGTAGATTTTTGAGTTCTAGTGGAATGCTGGGTGTCACATTTTCAGTTTGAGATGGTAAATCAATAGCTTGCGTTGTTGTTTCTTCTGACATTAAACATCCACTCTTACACTATGTTCGACGTGAGGATTGGTAAAACCCACGCCATTTTTCATTTTTTCAAACATCTGTGGATCAGTCCATTCGATTTGAACTTGTTCGGAGAACACAAAATCTTCAAGTTTTAATACGCCCATTTGCTCATTCTCGACATCAGCACGGAAGCATTGCGCATAACCTGTTTCAGTTTCATGCACGATGACCGAATGGACAATCACATCACCTTCACCATTTTGGGTAATGGTTTGACGCAAAATCGTATCGGCTAAAAAGAAAAAGAACCGCGAAAACTGTTCAGCTGACGGCGAAACAGGCAAAGAAATCCAACGAGCGCTATATTGTTTGCAAGCGTCAATATAACCTGCATCATCCTGATTCCAAAAACAAATTGCATGATCGAAACTATCAATCAAATCACGAATTTGTCCTTTCAACAAGCCAAAATCATAGACCATCTGCCCATGATCCAGCCGATTTGCTTCTAGGATTAACTCAACTTTATAGCTGTGTCCATGAATCGAACGGCGACAACGATCACTCGTACAATTACGCACGATATGGGCATTTTCAAACTTAAAGAGCTTGCGGATCAGCATAATTTTCGGCTTTGAAGGAGCATTGGAATAAATGAGATTATACGTTGTTCTGGCTGTCGGTGAAACTTAGGAAATGTTTGCTGATGCGTCATGTATCCAGATACCAGCTTTACCTACATAATAGGTATGATTGTCTTCAACTTCGATGTTATAAACTATATCAATATATTTTTTTCGACCATCATTTCCAAACAACTCGGAATCCTGATTTATAGGTTGACCATTATCATCATTCCAAATAACTGAGTTAAAATATATTTTATTAAATGCATCTATAATACCTAGCTGGAAAGGATCTTGATCATCATCTTTCAACCATTGAATATCTGCATCCAAATACCAATAGTTGTTGTTTGTTAATGTATCAGGATTACCTAATATGCCATTTCTAAAATGCGAGCCACCACCACCAAGTAATATAGGTTTTCCATGACTAAAATCAATTAACATATCTGAAATTAAATGACTATTTCGCCAACCTTCGTATCGTACTGCATAAGCAATAGTAGGATGATCTGGCAATGCATATAGCTCCACAGCAATATCAATCAATTGCCCACGGAAACCATCTTTATCGATAATAAATTCGCTTAACTGAAGTTGGTTTGCAGGAACCCATCCCCTATTTTCTACCCAAAATGGGTGCGTCTTACTACAAAACAAATGGATTTCATCACCATTTTCATTACTATATTCATCTTCGGAATTAAGTAGTATCTTTTCAGATAGAAAAGTAATCCTATAAATAACATGCTTGTCTGGTGACTTAAACGAATTCAAAATTGGCTTATAAACTTGCTCACCCTCGCCACTTTCTGATTTAGATAAAACCATGTCACCGACTTTAATCTGTTCAATCGGCACTAATCCTTTATCCGTATGAACCAAAGTACCCGCTACAAATCCTGATTGGTTTTCTTCTTGAATCATATCCTTGATCTCTATTTCTTGATTTAACGATGTAGGGTCGAACTCTGTTCGACCTTTATTTACACCATATTTACAAAGCGAACGGATACAGGCGAACAAAGTTCTCCCCTACACCACTTTTCAGTTTGTGATATTAATTAAGACGCCGCCACAGGCACAGCAACAGGAATTGGAGCCAAACTCCTCCGCCACACATAAACCTTCTGTCCCACACGATAAATATCACTGGTCAGAAACCGATCACGCCCGCTCAAATTCACATCAATCTGCGCTTGGAAATAACTACTTTTCACATCCAATAATGCAGTTAAAGCATTCTTCTTATCATCAGGAACTTTGGAAAACGCAGGATCTAGCCACATTTGAGATACTTGCGTAATAGGATCTGGATTAGCTTTTCGCGCTGTAATCCATGCATTAACTGATGCAGGAGTAATATTTTCATCCAGCGCAGCTATGACAGGCATCGGCGCAGTATTGATATTGATCAATGACGGCAGCGGTAACGCTGTCACATAAGGCGCAAGGAGCTGGTAACTCTTAGTATCAAAACCACGCACTTTCTTCAACTCATCCACTTGCCCAAACGGACGATTGGCAGCTTGATAAGCAGGTTGCTGACCGAGATAAAAACTACTCTCTGCACCATCGGCATCCGCAGGATTGTCATCAGGATCCTGCCAATCCAACACCGCACTCGCAAGCGCTGTCGGCAATCCAACCTGTGTTAATAACCGCTTGAAATACGCAACTGCAGGCTGATCTGCTTGACCATCATGATACAAATTATTGAGATTAAATTTACCAGACTGATCAATCAGCTTACCCATCACAGCGCCATCTTCAACTGGATATGGCGGAATCGGTTTTGCCCAAAGGCTTTTTGCACTATCCACATTTGCGTTTTCTTTTGCAGAAGCTATGAGTAACGTCCCATATAGATTTTCACCAGCTAACGCGTACTGCAAGGACTGATCTTGGCGTAATAACATACTGGTTTCACGCATCATTCGATCTTGTCGTGTCAGTAAACCAACGGCCAAAATCGTCGCTGTGACGACCATCAATAGAATCGTTAATAAGGCGACGCCGCGCTGCGGATTGGAATGATTCATCGATTCTGATCCACAGGCGTAGTTTGGTTGTTTGTATTACTTGTTGCTGTAGTTTTCGCACCACCAGCGACAGTCGTACCATTTGGATTATTTGCACCACTTTGTGTATCAGGCTGCGGTAAATTATTCACCAAGGCAAATAACCAACGTAGTTGCTGACCTTTCACCGTCAGGGTTATTTGTACAGCTTTAGGTAACGTAATGTCACCTGCTGCAACTTGACCCGTATTTGTCGCGGGCGTACTGTTATCGATAGGCCATGTGGTATTTGTACTGGTATCTAATGCGCTTACCGTCCAATCAGTCACATGATTGAGTAAAACCGTGGTCGTCGGTACGAGATTGCCATCCTGATCAACTTGTGCCACTGCATGACGAATGAGCTGTTCTTGTTCAACAGAGTAATACACCCGCTCAAGTGGCGAGACGCCTTGTTGTAATGGATCAATCACCCCCGTTTTGGTCAGATGAAAGACATTATTTTGGAGAAGAAATGCAGGTTCGACAGTATTACCTGTCGCTGCTGGACGAGGAACTGTCTGAGCAAAATCACGAGACAATTGCTCATACGTTTCTTGGATTGCAGCGATTTGTTCCGCTTTAATCGTCGTCCGCTCACGCACCTTAATCAGGTTATTAAATACCTGCCAACCTGACAACGTCAGAACGGCAAAAATTGCCATCGCGACAACAAGTTCAATTAGAGTGAATCCATTGTTTTTAACATGAGTCATTTTTAATATTTTCATAGCATCAACCCGCGGGACTACGAATATAAACGATGAGAATCGTCGCAGTATCACCGGGTTTATCCGTCTGAGGTACAATTGGTGCGACCTTAATCTCTACACGGCGAACATTTGCAGTTGTGGTAATTGGAAACGCTTGCGTGGATATTTGCCAGCGATGCCCCTGCTCCTCAACATTATGTTCCGCACTGCCCTCAAGCCATGCTTGTGTCACAGTCATATTTGCAGCTTCATTCATCGCGACAAAATGCGCCAATGTCCGTGTTTCCATGCCTTCCACGGCATTCACATAGCTCATGCCCGCTTTGGTCAATGCAACAGCAGCAACAGCAAAAATCGCCAGTGCAACCATGACTTCAAGCAATGTAAAACCTTTCTGGTGATGTATTTGACGAGGAATCATTGCCCATTCTCACTCGAATTTTCAGTTGAACGGGTTTCTTCTTTTTTCACGCGACCCAGTGTTGTGACTTCAACGACATCGCCAACAGGTTGCCCTTCTTGTAACAGCTGCAATTGCACTGCTGTTGCTTCGCCATTACCAAACCAAATCAATTTAGGACTGAGAGCACTTGAGGTAATATCATTCAATCTCGAACTTGGCGTTTGACGTGTATTGTCTTGTAGTGGAGTGATGTTAAGGATGACGCCCGTTGGTAAGGCATGAACTTTAAAACCTTCTGCTGGTTTCCATCGTTTATCTTTATTGGCATCATTAGGATCAAATTGCATCACGACATAACGTGCAGGATCAGTCGCGGTTTGGTCAAGCGTAAGTAATCCAAGCATTATATTTTGATCTTGTGATTCCAAGCGAATCACGGCAATCGAATCCACAAGTTGCTCTCGTTCTTGCAATACCCGCCTTGTTACAGAACCGCCCACAGATAGGCTGACCATCGCTGCAAAAATTCCCGCAATCAACACCACAAGCATCACTTCGATGAGTGTGAAGCCTTGCTGTGTCTTTGATTTTTTAGGATATGAAATTGCTAACACACTCTCTACTCGAAAGCATTTATTTGATAGTGGGTTTGATTTGAATAGAGAGTTGCGCATTGATTGAAGTTCAATGCGACTTTTGAGGGTAAGGCAAAGTAATCATTTGATTGATTAATACTTGTTTTAAACTTTCACGCTCGCCCAGATAACGCTGATAAAAACTTGAATTTAAAATCGCTGAACCACCTTGCGCAATCGCCCAAATGGCCGCCAAATAATCACGTGTTGTCAGATGACTATTAATGCTTTCTAGATAGGAATTGGTCAACGGTACAACACGACGAAGGCGTTGCTTTCTAATCCGATAAAGATCGGAAAATAACGCAGTCAGTCCAGTACCACCAGCCGCCAAACGTTCTTCGAGTTGATGTAACAATGAGGTGCGCTGAGGATGATTCAAAAGATGCTGCATATAAGCCACGAGTAGCTCTTGGAACCCACCTATAGAGTTCAGGACCAAATCAAGTAATGCTTGTTCATGGCGAATAATGAGATGCAGAAACAACTCATCTTTACTTTGAAAATGCTTATACAGCGTGCCTTTCGCTAGATCCAAATGCAAAGCCAATGTATCCAGCGTCATCCCACCTTCACCAGAATCTAGTAGAAGTTGTTCCGCCATATCAAAAATCTGTTCTTCTCGCGCTCGAAATTGCGCATGGCGATCTACTTGACGATCTGTACTCATCCAATCAATCCTATTACGGTCATTGCTGCAATATCCAAATTTGGATTCTAAAAACTGGGATTACTGAATACTTAATTTTGCATCATTCAACATACGATCAAAATTAGCTGAAGTTATCTCAGCTAAACGCTCCACCGAAATCTTATGCACATCCGCAAGTACGCGCGCTACATGCGGTAAATACAAAGGTTCATTCGACTTACCACGATAAGGCATCGGCGCTAAATATGGACTATCAGTTTCTATCAATAAATGATCTAAAGGCACACGCGCAGCAACATCGCGTAAATCTTGGGCATTTTTAAAGCTAATAATGCCAGAGAAAGACACATAATAACCCAAGGTCAATGCGCCCTCAGCAGTATCCCAATCCTCTGTAAAACAATGTAATACACCGTGTGCCGCTTGTTGTTCACGCAAAACAGCCAATGTGTCCGCCCGCGCTGCACGCGTATGCACAATCACAGGTTTTCCAGTCTGTTTTCCTGCTGCAATGTGACGCGCAAATGACTCACGTTGTACATCAGCATTATCAGTACTGTAATGATAATCAAGCCCTGACTCACCGATTGCCCACACCTTGTCATGTTTAGCTAAATTCACCAGCGTTTCTACGGTTGCCAAATTCAGCATCTCGGCGGATTCACATGGATGCGCACCCACACTAATTCCAACATCAGCATGGCGTTCAGCAATATCCATCAGCACGGTATAATCATCTAAATCGACAGAAACCGCTAAAAATCGAGACACACCAACCGCACGTGCAGCATCGAGCGCACGATCTAACGAGCCATCGTACGCTGTGAGATCCAAACGATTCAAATGACAATGCGAATCTATAAACACAACAAACCACCTTGTAAAAACAACACTATAAATATCATGTACTTAAATTTACATTGTATACGTCGGTCGATCTGAAGTCAGAATCCCCGCTAATAGTTTTTCAATTTCGTTCTTCAATTTTTTTCCATCATCGCCACTTAACTGCAATGCAAATCCCGCTGGTCGTGATCCTTGTGCGCGATGCATGACCCAAACCACTTTACCGGTTAACGGTGTACGTTCAGTCGAATCTGGCAATGTCACAACCACAAACACATCCTCACCCAGAGGAAATGTACGATTGCTCGGTACAAATAAAGCACCGCCACTGACGAACGGCATATAGCTGCTATATAAAGATTGTTGATCGCGGATCGGGTAATTGATAATCCCGCCGGCACGTGTGGGCAGCATAAGCACTCCTTTGTCTTAAAACTTTGAACATAGAGAAAAATAACATGATTAGACGGTTGAATGCGACTGTTTAAGCTCTTTTTATTGAGTAGGATCGGTAACACAACGACTTATACATCAGTATTGATATCTAAAACTCGCAAAATAATGAAAATGCTCAATAAAAAAGAGCCGCCTTAACATGATTAAGACAGCTCTTTTTGCTCAACTGTTAAACCGCCAAAAGGCGACTCAATTACAGTTTGCTGGTCAACTCAGGAACGATTTGGAACAAGTCACCCACTAGGAAGTAGTCTGCAACTGCACCGATTGGCGCGTCTTCGTCTTTGTTGATCGCAACGATCACTTTAGAGTCTTTCATACCAGCTAAATGCTGGATCGCACCAGAAATACCAACAGCAACATACAGATCAGGTGCAACGATTTTACCCGTTTGACCGACTTGCAAATCGTTTGGTACAAAGCCCGCGTCAACAGCAGCGCGTGATGCACCCATTGCTGCGCCGAGTTTGTCGACTAATGGAACCAAAACTGTATCAAAGTTTTCGCCATTGCCCATACCGCGACCACCAGAAACAACAATGCGTGCAGCACTCAGTTCTGGACGTTCAGATTTTGCCAGCGCTTCGCTAACAAAAGTTGATTTACCAGCATTGTCAGCTTCAGCAACTGCTTCAATTGCAGCAGAACCACCCGTTGCTGCAACTGGATCAAAACCAGTACCACGTACACTGATGACTTTTACAGAATCTGAACTTTGAACAGTCGCAATCGCATTACCTGCATAGATTGGGCGTTCAAATGTGTCAGCTGAAATCACTTTAGTAATTTCAGAAATTTGGCTCACGTCAAGCAACGCTGCTACGCGTGGCAAAAAGTTTTTACCATTTGAAGTTGCTGCTGCAAGGATGTGGCTGTAACCCTTACCTACGTTTGCAACCAACAGGCTTACGTTTTCAGCCAATTGATGTGCGTAAGCAGCGTTGTCTGCCAATAATACTTTTGATACACCAGCAATTTTTGCCGCTGCGTCAGCTGCAGCTTGTGCACCTTGACCAGCAACCAATACGTGCACGTCACCACCGATGGCTTGTGCTGCAGCAACAACGTTCAATGTTGCTGATTTTAAGCTGACATTATCGTGTTCAGCGTAAACCAAAATTGCCATGTTAGAACTCCTTTAAAAACGGAATACGTTTTGAAACTTAATTTTAAAATCAGTAAGTTAAAAATGAATCTGTAATCAACCGCCTTAATTTAAGCAGTCAAAGCTTAATTAGATCACTTTCGCTTCGTTTTTAAGTTTTTCGATCAACTCATCAACCGACTTCACTTTAATACCTGCTTTACGCTCTGCTGGTGGCTCTACTTTCAGAGTTTTCAGAGTTGGTGCAGTATTTACACCGTAATCCGCTGGAGTTTTTGTATCCAGTGGTTTTTTACGTGCTTTCATGATGTTAGGCAATGCTGCATAACGTGGTTCGTTCAAACGCAAGTCAGTAGTCACGATTGCTGGCAGTGCCAAATCAACCACTTGTGCGCCGCCGTCAACTTCACGTTCCACTTGCAGAGTTGTACCATTCACAGTTACTTTCGATGCGAAAGTACCTTGACCAACACCCATCAACGCAGCCAACATTTGGCCAGTTTGGTTGTTGTCATCATCAATCGCTTGTTTACCAAGCAAAATGATTTGTGGTTGTTCTTGATCTGCGATCGCTTTCAGGATTTTAGCAACTGCCAATGGACCCACAGCATCATCAGTTTGAACCAAGATGCCACGGTCTGCACCGAGTGCCATTGCTGAACGAATTTGTTCTTGAGCTGCAGTAGGGCCAACAGAAACCACAACGATTTCAGTGACAATGCCTTTTTCTTTAAGGCGAACAGCCTCTTCGACTGCAATTTCGCAGAATGGATTAATCGACATTTTGACGTTAGTCAGATCAATACCCGTTTTATCCGCTTTGACGCGAACTTTAACGTTGTAATCGACAACGCGCTTGACAGCAACAAGAGCCTTCATAAAATTCCTCGGCTTGGCTAGTGGATATATTCAAAAATATGGTAATAAGGCGCAAAACGCCCTATTTTCTTGAGCCTACAACAATTTTTAGTTCTGCTTACAACCTATGTTCAGCCGCACTAAAATTGAGCATGCAATAAAGACATAAGAGTGCGCAGTATATTGCTATTTGACGGCGTTCAGGTCAAGTTGAATTGATGTCTAAACAGTAAAAATCTTCACTAAAGCGTTATTCACGGCATGTTAATCGAAAAAAAAGTGTCAAAAAATATCTTTTAATTTGACAATACATATTGTCTATAGCAGGATTAGGCTTAAGTTGACAAACCTTGTTGTCTAATATAGTTGGTTGTAAAACGAGTACAAAGTGTGGTTCTCAATCAGAACAGATTTAAACACTCTTTTAAGGAGAAGCTCATCGTGCAAAGCGCAGTCAGTACATTAGACGTTAAAAAATCCTCGTTTGGCACTCACCGCCAGAACATTACTGTACGTCGTCCTGAATTTAACTTTGACCAACTTCCCAAATATTATTTTAATAATAATCCCCTGCTTTCTCACCTACTCACCGCTCTGTCACTCACCTTTCCGAATGGCGAGCGATTCTTTGTCCATGCGGTTCGGAATGTACGTGATCAAGTAAAAGCAAAAGATCTACAAGCGGATGTGTCCGCTTTTATTGGCCAAGAAGCAATGCATAGCCACGCTCATGAAGATTTTAATGATTTCGCTAAGCGTATTGGGCTTGATGTCCAACCGATTATTGATTCTGAATATGCTAAAGTTGAACAAATTAAAGAAATTCTATCTGATAAACAGCAGCTTGCAGTGACTTGTGCTTTAGAACACTTTACCGCAATTATCGCGCAATATTTGCTGGAACATAAAGACTTTCACGAACAATTACATCCTGATGCTGCACGTTTATGGATGTGGCATGCGCTTGAAGAAACTGAACACAAAGCCGTTGCGTTTGATGTTTATAAAGAAGTATTTGATGACGAAGTCGTTCGTAAACGCACAATGCGAATTATCACGACAACATTCTTATCTCGTATTGGTTTTATTACCGCCAAACTGCTGATTAATGATAAAAAAGGTCGTTTACAGTTTAAACAACATTGGAATGCTTTTCAGCAATTATCGCAATTAGCAAAAGCACTTCTGCCTGTCTATTTAGATTATTACAAAACTGATTTCCATCCGAATCAACATGATAGCGATGCGATTGCAGATGAATGGCGTGGTAGATTATTTGCGAGCTAAAAGTTACATGTAATAGATGCACCGTTTCTCCAGGTTGCGCTTGTATCTGATACAGGCGCTTTTTTTATTTAGCAATCGTTCATAGATCATTGAGCGGAGTCGAAATGATCGGTTTTTGATACAAAGAGGGCTTATATATCCACTTCGACTCCGCTCAGTGAACTCAAACTCTTTAAAATGTTTTACTTTCTCGCTCTTGGATGCGTCTGATCATAAACTTTCGTTAAATGCTCAAAATCTAAATGGGTATAAATCTGAGTCGTACTGATATTCGCATGCCCCAAAAGCTCTTGTACGGCACGCAAATCACCGCTGCCAGCCAATAGATGCGATGCAAAACAATGACGCAATAAATGCGGATGTAGATGTTGGGCGATACCTGCCCGTAAGGCCTGATGACTGACTCTGCGCTCTATCGTTCTAGGATGTAATGACTCGCCGCGACGCTCGCTAATAAATACATGTAACACTCCTTCTTCCGCCCACAATGCACGATGTGACAACCACTCCTCCAATGCAATAAGTGCTTTAGAGCCAATGGGTAATATGCGAGTCTTACGCCCCTTTCCCGTTACAGTAACAAGTTTACGCCCCATATCTAGCATGGGTAATGTCAAATCCGCCAGTTCCGAAAGCCGTAACCCACTGCTATACAACAATTCCAACATTGCTCGATCACGCACCCATAATCGCGCTTCATCACGATTTTCTGGGGCGGGTTGATCAAGCAATTGTTCGACGACTTCAGCGTCCATGGTGTTCGGCAATGGACGTGGAGGTCGATTGATGGTGAAATCATCCGCAGGATTATTCGATAGAACGGTTTGTTCGACGAGCCAACCGGCAAAGTGGCGTATTGCAGATAATTCACGTTGTAAACTTGATGGCGCCAGACCACCCGTTTCCATTCGAAAACCAGCAAAACGGGTCAGTGACTCTCGATTGAGATTGGCAAATAAATAGCTCTCTTCTTCTTGATCATGACTTTTTACAGTCAAATCATGTTGATTAGAACCTTTTTTTTCAGATTGTAGAAAATTCAGTAATTTAGTGACATCACGTTGATAGGCTTTGAGAGTATTCGGCGACCGTTGCTGGGTCTCAAGCACCTCAAGCCATTGCGTCAATAAATGCGAATCAGACGAACTCATGACTTTTCGCTCACTTAACGAATTGACTT
>JANYEL010000014.1 GCA_025363155.1 Moraxellaceae bacterium | reverse complement strand
GGCTGAAATTAACTTTCATCGATAGATTTAAGCAAAGTGACATGAAAACTGTTTAGGCTACTGAAATGATATTTCATCTCCATGTATTTATATGCTAAAAGTGAATGAAGACAGGGTGAGTCGAACAATATATTGAGGATTGATTTAAAGAATATATTGCTTTGATAGTATTTAATTTATTGGTTAAGTTTTTTAGGTTGTGCATGCTATGAGCCCATCAGAAATATCGACACTCCACCCGCTCACGCCTGAAGAAATTGTTGCAGAACAACATTCGCGTATCGCGAAACATACCTCAGGTAATCCGCAAAGTGCAGGCGTGGTCAATTGCTTCGCTTATAGTCGTAGTACGGGACTGCGCGTCGATTATTTAGCGTTGTGTGATGTGAGTGAGGTCTTGGCAGCAGACCCAGATATTTTTGTGTGGATTGGATTGTTTGAGCCTCCGAATGAAGTGTTGGCTGAAGTCCAGCGTGAGTTTGGCTTGCATGAATTGGCCGTGGAAGATGCTGCGCTTAATCATTCTCGTGCCAAAGTCGAAAGCTATGAAAAGACCTTGTTCGTCGTGGTACGTACCGCGCAATTGATGAATCGTAAAATCGAATTTGGTTCAACCGCGTTGTTCTTGGGTGAGCGTTTCTTGATTTCTGTACGCCAAGGGGCGTCGGTGAGTTATAGCAGTGTGCGTGCACATTGTGAGCGTCATCCACAAAAAATGAAGTTGATGGGTCCGGGCTATGTTCTGCACGGTATTCTCGATTTTATCGTGGATAATTTCCTTCCTATTACCCAACAATTGGGTGAGCAATTGGAGGAGCTAGAAGGAGATATTTTCTCGGAAACCTATAGTCAGGATACGTTGCGTTATTTGTATGATCTGAAGTCGGAATTGATTAAGTTACGTCTAGCGGTCGTTCCACTCCGCGAAATTTGTGGTTATTTTCTGTACCACGACCATGAGGATTTGGCGAATTATTTCCCTTCCACCGCGATTCCTTACTTCCGCGATATTCAAGATCATGTGTTAGGCACATTGGATGCGATTGAAGGGCAGAGTGAGGTTTTGCGACTCGGCATGGATACGCATTTGGCGCTCGTCGGCGTGGGGCAGAATGAGATCGTAAAACGACTGGCGTCATGGGCAGGTATCTTGGCGGTACCTACGCTGATGACCAGTTATTACGGCATGAACTTTGCCAATATGCCTGAGCTGCATTGGCATTATGGGTATTTTGTTTGGGTGGGGTTGATGTTCATCGGTTCGGCGGTTTTGTACTTTAAGTTGAAGCGTGCGAAGTGGTTGTAGGTGTTTTAATGATATTAATAACCAGATCACTGAGCGGAGTCGAAGTGATTGCAATTGAAAATTCAAAAAGTCTTAGTCAGCGCTGCTCATTTCGACTCCGCTCAATGTGCTATTGAGTGGGTTGTCATAATTTAATCTGACGGAACAGTTCAATATTTGGCGGTGTTTTTGTTTTATGATGCTGGATATTCAATAGATTTGTGCAGGTGAAGTGATGTCTACGAACGCTCAAGAAACCAGATTGCAATTAACCAAAGAGTTAGTCGATATTCTGACACTGGAAAAACTCGAAGAAGATTTGTACCGTGGTCAAAGCCGTAACTTCGTCGGTAATCGTGTGTTTGGTGGTCAGGTGCTTGGGCAAGCGTTGCGTGCGGCGAGTTTGACGACAGACGGGCGTCCTGCGCACTCACTGCATGCGTATTTCTTGAATGCGGGTGATATTGCAGCGCCGATTGTTTATCACGTTGATCGTTTGCGTGACGGGCGTAGTTTTGTCAGTCGTCAGGTTCGAGCGGTTCAATATGGCAAAGTGATTTTTACGATGCTGGTGTCTTTTGCGCCGATTGAAGAAGGTTTGAATTTTCAAATCGATATGCCTGTTGTGCCTGAAGCGGAATCGCTGAAAACAGAACAAGAACTTAAAGAAATGATCGCGCCATTTATGCCTGCAAAAATGCGCTCGACGATCATGCGTGAGCGTCAAGTGGAGATTCGTCCGATCAATCCAACCAATCCATTTGCACCGGAGCCAGAATCGCCACAACGTGCGCATTGGATGCGTGTGCCAAATCGCTTGCCTGATGATCCAAATTTGCATCAAGCGATTATTGCCTTTGCTTCGGATTTTTCATTAATGGGAACGGGGTTGATGCCGCATGGCGTGAGTTTTATGACCACCAGTTTGCAGGCGGCGAGTATTGATCATTCAATGTATTTCCATCGCCCTGCGCGTGCGGATGAGTGGTTGTTGTACGATATGAATGCGACGGTGACCGCGAGTGCGCGTGGCATGAATTTTGGGCGTTTGTGGCAGGATGGGCAGTTGGTGATTAGTACCAATCAAGAGGGCTTGATGCGTTTAAGAGAGCCAAGTCGGAGTAGTTGATAAAAGTAATCAAAAAAGCTCTTTTGATCTATTGATGTTCAGTAATGAGGTGTTCATGATGGCAGATGCCTTATGGGTTACATATGCTGGAGCGGTATCAGGCATTATCGGGGCAATCACAGGAATTGCTGGTGCAGTCATGGGTTATGTAAGCTATCGGCGGACAGAGGTTTTCAAATCTTTGGATCTTCGTATTGAGCTTAAAAAAGCTGAGACAGACTTTAAATTGATTGCTAATGAACTTCCTGATCAAATTGAATATGCTAAAAGGTCACGACAAGCAATACTTTCTGCTACTGGTCAATTAAGGTCAGGTCGTGCACAGAAATTAGAAACTCAATGGGAGCAAGATTTTACAACTGTAAAACAAATCATTGAAAACGTGCCAAATTCAGATTCCAATTATTATTCATCATCTCATTTTGAGCTTGAGGAAAAACTCATACATATTTATAAAGAAATAACTCGTGCAAATAAGCTCAAAGAGAAATACGAGACAGAGTTGATGGCAGATGAGAAGGAAAGAGATTTAATACAAGCGAGACATGTAAATCGAGCCTAATACATCTAATAATTCATCAATTCACATTTAAACGCTAAGAGTTTATAAGGTGCGCACAGCGCACCAATATATGGGGCTGTACGTTTGGTGCACAATGTGCTGGATACAAAATTTATGGATTTACAACTAAAAAAGCAATTCATAACTGGCGAACGAGTGCGAGTTTCTGCTGATGCTGGCTGGCGAATGGAATTCGTGGGGGTTATTAAAGGTTTTCCTGAACCTGTTGTCACAATTCAGGGCGAAGACTTTTACTACTTGGTGAAGTTTGAAGAGCCGCAACATGATCTTAGTGAAGATGGGCCATATGAAATGGCGCAGATTTTAAGTCGTTTCATAACCAAATTGAATTAATTTCCTAGTCATTAAGCAAACATCTCATTCATACATTAACCGTGCACAATTTTTAGCTGTAATAGCTTTCTTTACAACTGTTTCACCATCACAACATAAGAATCAGCGCTTACTGCTACATTGAAGTATTGTCTAAGAAAGCTATTCTTATGAAATCTCAAGTTTTACTGATACCAATTACTTTGGCATTGTTACTCATTGGTTGTTCTGATCGTAATGTTGAGTCTAAATCCGAGAATCCTACAAAATCTTCAAGCGTCGAACAAGTGATTGCCACAGACCATTGGGCGGGTAAATGGAATGGTCCTGAAGGCACTTTTTTGAAAATTGTAGGGGATGAAGGCGTATATGAGATTACGATTCAGAATTTAGATGGTGCGCGGAATTTTAGTGGTCATGCTGTCGGTGGTGACATTCAATTCGACCGCAATGGCGTACAAGAATCATTGCATGCCACAACAGGTCGTGAGACTGGAATGAAGTGGCTGATTGATAAGTCCGAGTGCTTAACCGTTCGTGTCGGCGAAGGCTATTGTCGAAATTAATTGAACAATATTAAAGAGTAATGTGTTCAGAATTTGAAAAAATATTAAATCTCATCCAACCGATAATCTTTCATCAAGTTTTGCTTTTTATCGGTAGTCGGTTCATCTGCTGTTTCTGAAATGACCACTGGTTGTGGGACTTTGCCATAACGAAGTCGCTCACCCATCACCAAAGCCAATTCCTCTAAGCCTTGACGCTTCATCGCCGAAAAAAGCTGAATGGAAAAATCTAATCCATCTGCATTCAATTGTTTTTTGACATCAAGCAATACGGTATTGGCAGGCCCGCGATTCAGTTTGTCGCATTTGGTCAGCAGGACATGAACGAAGAGATTGCGTGATTTCGCCCATTGCAGCATTTGCTTGTCAAAGTCCTTAAGCGGATGACGAATGTCCATCAAAAGGACTAAGCCAGTCAAACTTTTGCGTTGAATCAAATATTTTTCGAGTTCTTTTTGCCAGACCAGTTTCATTGCTTCTGGTACAGCCGCATAGCCATAACCCGGTAAATCAACTAAACGCTGATCTGTATTTTGTAAGGTGAAAAAGTTAATCATTTGCGTGCGACCCGGTGTTTTGGATGCGCGAGCAAGTTGATTTTGTGCAGTCAATGCATTGATAGAGCTTGATTTTCCAGCGTTCGAGCGTCCAGCAAAAGCGATCTCAAAACCTGTATCTGGCGGACATAAAGCGAGTTTTGGAGCGCTGGTCATGAATTCGGCACGACGTAGCCAGCGCAATAGCATGACTGGATCGTATGATTCAGGCGTCGCAGGTTCAACCGCTTCTACAGTATCGGTAGTCGATGATGTGTTTTTTTCTGATGAAGCGGACATGTTGAACCAAGTAAATAAAAGAGTCTGTGCATTATAAAACGATTCGGTGTGAATTAACGTACGAATCTACTATTAAGTTTTGTGTGAGATATCGATATACTAATATGGATATAAAATGAACGAAAGCAGGATGCTTACAATCTTTGTCGTGTAAGCATCATTTTAAGTGAGTCAAAAAATCGGTACAGTAATGATAACTGGTTGACAATATTCGCTGTTCTCGTGGCATGATGTGGCAAATGGAGTATGACGTATGAGTCGTAATATCTTGGCAGCACAAATCAAAAACAATAAACGTGTGCTATTGGCCGCATTGCTCGTGCTGGCGCCAACCCTGAATGTTGCATATGCAGGCACTACCGAGCTGTATAACCAATCGTGCGTGACGTGTCATGGTGCTGCGGTTTTAGGTGCGCCAAAAACTGGTGATAAAGCCGCTTGGAATGCACGGATGAAAAAAGGCATGCCGGCCTTGGTGAATAATGTCAAAAACGGTTATAAAAATATGCCTGCGAAGGGATTGTGTTCCAACTGTACCGATGCAGATTTGGCGAATTTGATTGAGTTGATGGCAAAGTAAAATTGTTGAGTTGAATTTCCTAACATTGAACCTCATTTAAGAGAAACCTCGCGAGTCGAGGTTTTTCTGTATGTGGCTAAGCGCGACTAGGGATAAAATAGTCTATCGTGGGGCAAATAAACCAAATTCAAGAGATGGACAAATGGCTTTTTTAAATCGATTTCAGGGTGTGTTGCTCGCATTTTTAATCATGGTGTTGCTGGCAGGGCGATTCGAATCGCTGGTCACAACGACGGCGGTGCATCAAATTGATTTTTGGGCGGCATGGCTCGTCTGTATGGTTTTACTGACCTTTCCGATTTTGCTGCTGGAATCTGCGCTGGCGAAGCGTACTCAAACCTTGCCGATCCAAGCCTTACCTGCACTGACGCGTGACGCGGATGCAAGTACCAAATGGCGCGGTGTGCGTTGGTTGGCAATTGGTTCGATGTTGCTCCTTGCGGGAACGTTAAACTCACAGTTCACAACATTCGCTACTGAAATTGCTCAGAAGAATGCGGGTTCGACTGCGGTGCTTAGTGTGCTGCCATTTGCAATTATCCTTTTAGTCGCTGCGTTGTCTACGCTTGGTAAATGGCTGCCTGCGGTTGGAACAGCTGTCTTGGTCGCATTAGCCGTTTTCGGTGTGCTGCAACCCAATGTGATGGCTGCGACATGGCAAATGACACCTTTCGCTTTTACTGAGTGGTCTGGTGCAGTGGCTTTGGCATTGGCGGCGACGGGTGTAGGCATTGGTTTGTATTGGCAATCGGCTTTGTCGGGTTACAGTGTGAAAGCGCGTTATCCGATTCTGCCAATTTGGATTGCACAAATTGTCGGTGGTCTGGTTGTTGCGTTTGGTTTAGTCAATTTTAATGCTGCAAGTGAACTCAATGTGGCTTTGTTTAGCATCGCATTATTAAGTGGCGCAGCGGTATTGCTCTCATTTGCACGTCAACAATTGGTCGCGCGTGGTTTGCCTCGCATCATCGTTTGGGTGGTTTTATTAGCCAGCTTAGCGATCTGGGTTTTACCAATCAAAACCTCTTTGCTGACCTTAGCAATGGTTTCATCGATTGTGGTTGCTGCGATTTATGCCATCTTTAGTGGCTGGAAAATGAAAAGCAGTCATTTGCGTAAAGCCTTAGATTTCAATAATGAAGCGCTGTATAACCTGTGGCGCGTGATGGTGCGTTTGGTTGTACCTCTAGCGGTGATTGTTGCGCTGATCGGTTTAGTTGAACAATATCTTGTGTGGATTCAATAAACCGCATGTCTAATGAATCGTTGCTAAAAAATTCTTTGCTAAAAGATCATGTGGGTGATGAGGCGAATGACTCATCACTCCTGATTGATGTGGTTTGCGCGCGCGTGAATCAAGCGGGTCAAGCAGAAGTGAAGTCGTATCAAGTGGCGCAAGGCACAACGGCGGCGGCATTTGTGCGGCAATGTGGTTTTGTCGATGCGACACATGCATTACCCGCGATGGGTGTTTTTAGTCGGAAGATTGCGCAGCCTGAACAGTATGTTTTGCAGCAGGGTGATCGGTTGGAGTTGTATCAGCCGTTGATTTTGAGTCCGATGGATGTGCGTCGGGCACGTGCGAGAGCACATCCAGTGGGACGATTGAAGCATCGCCAGTTTTGAATTTCTGAGATATTGATTGATTTGAAAATAAAAACACTGCGGCTTCATGATTGAATCGCAGTGTTTTTTTATCTATGCAAGCTGGGGCAAGCCCGCAGCCTACTGAGCATTTGAGTTATTTGTTATTTGGTAAACCGGGTTGAGTTACAGGAAATGTTTCTGCACCAGTAATGCTGCTCACACGTCCTGCATCATCAAAAATCACAAACATATGTTGTCCATTTGCTGATTTCAGTCCAGCCTTTCGTGCAAGTGTGCCCGGCGTATAGTTGTAGACATAGTCCCAACGGTTTGCATTCAAGGTGTCAGTCACGGCTGGAGTGCCGAGCAAATAGCGCACTTGTTGCATGGTCATGCCGACTTTCACTTGTGCAATTTGTGCTTGGGTCAGTGGCGTACCTTGTGGAATGTCAATTTTGTAGACACCAAATGCCGAACATCCGCTTTGGGATAAGCTGAGTAAGGATACTGCGAGGATTCCCACAGTAATGTGAGTCAGCATGAATTTTTGC
>JANYEL010000009.1 GCA_025363155.1 Moraxellaceae bacterium | reverse complement strand
TGGTGTTTTCTAGGTCGAGGAATGTTATCAGAAGTACACACAACATGCGACAAGTACGCCAATAATGCACCATTTTACAAGGTTTATAAAATAAGTGTTATCAGAACAAAAGGTTAAAGTAAGCCAGAAAGCCCGTTTATCGGGCTTTTATTTTTTCTATTTCGCGGTCATTGGCGCGTTCATGCCTTACTGGAGCTTGTATCTAGAAGGGCGTGGTTTTGACAAAGAACAGATTGGTTGGCTCGCCGCCGTCACTGTCATTTCACGCATCATTGCGCCTAGTGTTTGGGGGCAACTCGCTGATCGTTCAGGCTTACGCATGCGTTGGGTGCGCTTAGGTATTTCCGCTGAACTCATCGCGTGGGTCGCAATTCTGTTTGTGCCGCACACTATATTTTGGCTTGTGCCAGTGTTGTTCTTCTATAGTTTTTTCCAGAATGCAGTATTGGCTCAATTTGAAGCGGTGACTTTGTTTTATCTGGGTAAAGATCGAGATCAATACGGTATCGTTCGTCTATGGGGATCACTGGGGTTTATCGCTGCTGTTGCAGGTTTAGGGTTGTGGTTTAAATGGAGTTTGATTACGACATTACCTGTGGTGATGATTCTTTTAGCGTTAGTTGCGGTCGTGAATTCTTTTCTCATTGCTGAGCCGCCACAAGCGAAGCCAAGAACAACACAGCCATCACCGCTATTACCTATTTTAAAGAAGCCTGTGGTTTGGGCATTCTTTAGTATTCACTTTTTTTTGCTGTTGTCTCATGCACCGTTCTATAGTTTTTATTCTAATTATTTATTGAGTTATGGCTATAGCACGTTGAGTATTGGCTTACTGTGGTCAGTGGGCGTGTTCGCAGAAGTGCTGATGTTTACCCAGAGTTCGAAGTTGCTAGCTCGCTTTGATGAACGCCATTTGATAATTGCCTGTCTTGTATTTACATCATTTCGCTGGATGCTCGTTGCAGCGTTTCCTAATGTCTGGGTCATTCAAGTCTTGGCGCAATGTGTTCACGCCTTAAGTTTTGCATTATTTCAATCGATTGCCATGCGGTTAATTTTTAGAGAATTTTATCCTGATCAACAAGGGCGTGCGCAAGCCTTGTACAGCATGTTGTGGGGACTCGGCGTGGCTCTTGGTTCGATTCTGGCAGGAAGCGTTTGGGATCAGTTGGGCGGACAATGGATTTTTGTCATCGCTTCTGCTGTGGTTTTACTGGGGTTGTTTTTTATTCGAAAAATATCCCAAAAAACTTTGCTTAGCCAAACGCATACACACATCTCACCAACAAATTTGCCTTGACGAGACGGGGTAGACACGGCACGATTGATAAAAGGATTTTGTGACCTAAGTGATTCTAAATTATTATGATGCCATCAATTATGCGACTGTATTCGTTTAAAAAAAATCTGCTCAATCAGTTTACGGCACGTAGTGATATGACCTCATTGAAGCCTCGTTTTGCGTGGATGGTGACGATGATGTCATTCGCGATACTCTTGAATCCTGCGGCTTATGCAGAAGATCAATCAGAAACGGCGCCTGCGGCAAATTCTTTAGAGGCATTTGCCAGACCTAAAGCACCCGTCAAAAGTGATATTGAGTTAGTGAGTCGTCCGTTGATTGCGGGACTTTGGGGGATGATGATTCCGAAAGTTGCGTGTATTGAATATTATAATTTTAAAGAAAATGGCCAGTTTCTGGTCAAGAGTGCCAGCGAGTGGAGTTTGGGCAAATATGTTTATCAGTTGCCAGATATGGAAGTGATGACTAAGTCGTTGCCACAACTGACGATGGGTATTTTATACGATAGTAATGCTATCGATTGTTCAGGTAATCAAATCAATCAAACAGGCGAAGTGCAACAAGAATTTGTGAAATGGATTAGTCCTTCACATATTCAGTTTTGTGCGGCGGCTGATGGTAAGCAATGTCCTCTAGATCTTCATAGGGTATTGCCTTAACAGATCGCGTTGACCGCAAAATTATTGAAGCAGCTTGATTCTATTTAGTTAGAATCAAGCGGTTGTTGCGAGTCAGACGTAGGCGATATTCTTCACCTTCATGCAGAATGCGAATCTCTCTTCCTAATGCAAAAAGATTGTGCGATTGCAATACTGGCAATGTGTGTTGGCTTGCGCCTAAAAAACTAAAGGGTGCATTCATTATCATTGTCTCTCAGTTTGAGTTTGTTTGATAATGATAATTATTCCCATTTGAAAATACAAGCATCCTTTGTGTGATCAATGTAAATTACAATGAATTCTTTAAGCATTTAAAAAAGACTGACTATGATTTCTCCTGAGAGTTTTAATGCGCGTGGTGCTGCAAGCTTGCCAGGGCATTTAGGCATTCATATCATTTCGGTGAGTGCGTCAGAAGTGCGTTCAGAATTGTCAGTACAGCCGTTTCTCATGGCTATGTCTGCGTTAACAGTTGAAATGGATTATTTTTAGCCAAAGCAACTGTTAGCGCAATTTCTGGAGTTAGAGTTTTTCCCCAACGCTCCAAAAACCTTCGCCATCCCAAATAATTCTCCAGATACTTAGTCGCCACG
>JANYEL010000008.1 GCA_025363155.1 Moraxellaceae bacterium | reverse complement strand
CGTGGCGACTAAGTATCTGGAGAATTATTTGGGATGGCGAAGGTTTTTGGAGCGTTGGGGAAAAACTCTAACTCCAGAAATTGCGCTAACAGTTGCTTTGGCTAAAAATAATCCATTTCAACTGTTAACGCAGACATAGCCCTAGTTAAGGGGAGAGTCAAGCGCTTTAATCAAGTTCTTCGAAATGAGTTTGATGGCGTATTTTTTACAGTTGGGAATAAAAAAAAGACCTGAGAAATATCAGGTCTTTTTGAGTTCTTACGATTTGAAGCATCATTCAACTGGTGATGTTTCTTTCAATGGTTGACCCTGAAACACAATACCTTCCCAGCCGTAGTGTTTGAAGTTACGTATATTCTGGTGATCTTCGCCATTTGGCGTTGCTTTAACAGATTGATAATGTTCTGCAAATAATTCCAAAGTATCCAAGTCGCTTAAGTCGTGCAATTTAGCAAAAGCAAATACGCGGCAGCTACCTGAATTTTCGCCAGCTGCATTGTGCAGTGCACCATTTTCAAACGCAGTTGGCGTGAACTCATAATGCGCATTGATCAAATCAAGCACATCTGAAAATTTCGCTTCTTGTTGATCTAAGCGATGAAGTAAAGCAGAAATTGCAGCAGCCATTTTAATTCCTATCCAAAACAATAAACATAATTTTAACCAATACAGTCAATGTATTATAGCGCAATGTAATGCTCAGTTAAGGGTTTGAAGTTATCATTCACCTTAAGATGAATCATGTTCCAATAATGACCGCTAACGGTCCGATTGATCATCATCGTTTCCGCTGATGGCATAAAGCTGTCCCAATATTTTAATGATTGACGCAATTGATCGACGGTTTTGATATGCACTGTACTTTTGGCAAAATCAAAAGGTTGAATCATCGGTTCAAGCAGAATATTTTTCCAATCGATATAAAAGTCTGCAGGAATTTGTCCGAGCGAGTTGCGTACTTTGAGTTCGCGAAGGCTTTGTTCGATGGTCGGCACATTCTCACTGATTGCAGCTGTCATCAGCGCTTTATAGGATTTCACCACCGATTGATCGAGCTCTTTGATGCCGCCAAAATCATAGACGACTACTGAACCATCTGGACGGAAGGCAAAATTGCCTGGATGCGGATCGCAATGAAAACTATTTAAAATGAAAATTTCCTGCGCAAGCATGTGGAATATGCGATTGCCCAGTTCATTGCGAACTTCTAATGGATATTCTGAGGCTGTTTCAACCGAATCACCTTTTTCTTCACTCAAAGTGAGGACACGACGACTGGAATACTCAGGATAAACTTTAGGAATAATCAGTTTGCTGTCTTTCAGATTGTGAAATGCAGCAAATACATTCAGATTGTGCGCTTCTTGCAGATAGTTTAATTCAGCATGGAGGCTTTCTTGAATTTCATTAAACAGCGCATCTTGCAGCTGCTTATCGATTTTCATCACGCCCGCAAGTTTCAGTGCAAGTCGTAATTGTTTGAGATCGCTGTCACAGCTTTCATCAACGCCTGGGTACTGAACCTTAACCACAACAGGCTGTCCGTTTGGCAATACCGCACGATGTACTTGCCCAATGGATGCGGATGCAAACGATTTTTCTTCAAAGCTTTGGAAGATTTGATCAAGTGGTTTACCTAGTTCGCGTTCAACTTGTCCACGAATCACAGAAAAAGAAACTGCTGGGGCTGAGCGCTGTAGCTTCTTGAGCGCATTAGCAATTTCAGGTGGAAACAAGTCTTGATATTGAGACGCGACTTGCCCGATTTTCATGGCCGCGCCTTTCATCTCGCCCAACGTATCCGCGATTTGCGCGCCGATCTTTTCAAACAATTCTGTGCGAGCAATGTCTTTTTGTTCTTGTGTGCTATTGATCGACTTGATGGAGTTCGACATCGCTTTGCCCGCGATGCTGGCAGTCATACCAGCAAGCTTTAAAAAGCGACGACCTGGGGTCGTAGTAGGGCGATCAGACACGTTTTCATTCCTTTTGATTACGATGTTTTAGCAAGAATTATGGAGGCTTATATAAGCGGTGCATTGGCCAATGGACAGACAATCTTTATCATCTAAGCATGTCATGATTGACGCGGACTTAGCAATGATTCTGAGTATAGTTTGATAGTGTTTCTTTTTACCCATCCGTTCATTTTTGCAATGAAGGGCTAATTCGATACTTTAAATTTAATAGCAATCCGTCTCTCTTGTACGCGTAACCGTAATAACAGCAAAGTCGCGGCAACAGCCAGTCCGAGCAGTAAACCAAACCAGAACCCTTGTGCGCCATAATTGAAATGTCTTGCAAGGAGTATTCCTACTGGAAATGCGACGACCCAATAGGCAAAAAAAGTAATCCACATCGTGATATTGGTATCTTGCATTCCTCGCAAACAACCTGCAGACGTAACTTGCCATGAATCCACAAGTTGATAGGCCATGGCGAATAATAACAGCGTTGCGGCGAGTGCTTGGACATGCAAATCCCGACTATAAATAGCCGTAATTTCATGTCTGAAGATCGCAATAAAACTCATCGAGAGTAGCGCAAAACTACTGCCCAAAATCAATCCTACTCGGCGTAGGCGACGCATGGCTGCCGCATCTTTTTGTCCATAAAACTGACCCATGCGAATCGTCACCGCTGTTGCCAGCGATAAAGGAATCATAAAGAGCTGAGAGGTTGCCGATAAAGCCACCTGATGTGCTGCAATGACTGTTTCACCAAACGGACTGAGGACAATGGCTGCAACACTAAATAAAGACACTTCAAAAAATATAGCAATACCAATAGGAAAACCCAAAACAACAATTCGGCGAATCAGTACCCAGTCTGGACGATTAAAGTGACTCAAGATACGCGTCGCATGATAGGGTTCAGCAATGGATAAGTAGATCATCAAAGCGATCAACATCAGCCATTGTATAATTGCAGTTGCAAAGCCACAGCCAGCGCCGCCCAGCGCAGGGATCGTCACGATACCCAAATCAAAACCATAAATGAACATATAGTTCATTGGCACCGTTAGGATTAAACCCATGATACTAATAATGGTCACAGGGCGGGGGCGACCTAAAGCCTCGGTATAGCAGCGCAACGTCGTATAAAAAGCGATTGCAGGCATGCCAAATGAGATTCCGTACAAGAATAGACGTGTCTTTTCTTGTAGTGGTAACGGCATTTCAACCAGCGTAAATAAGTGCGGCGACAGTTGCAGTAATAGCATGCCTGATAAGCCAAGAACCAAGGCGAGCCATAATGCTTGACGGGTAATCAGGGGAATACGTTTGATTGCATGATCATCATGGATTTGTGCACCATAAGCCTGTGCAACCAGCGCGGTTGTTGCTTGTAAAATACCACCAATGAGCAATAATAATGGCAACCAAAAACCAACACCCAGTGCGACAGCCGCAAGGTCGGCAGGTGACACACGTCCCGCCATGATGGTATCGACTAGTCCAAATGCAGCTTGAGCCACTTGTGTTAATAATATAGGCAGCATCAGTGCTAATAAAGTCCGCGCTTCACTCATGAAAGGTGGAGCGTTCTGAAAAATTCGTTTGGGCGACATGCTGTTGAAAAAATTAAGCAATCAAAAAACCATCATAAAGTGTACGAGAATGTCTCTATTGTAGAGTAAGTTAATCCGTTTCACCGACGATATCTCAGCTTTTTGTTCATCAAAGATCAATCGCATCAGTCTAAGGATTCCTAAAATGTCCACGTTTCGCGTTCATTATTTTCAGCATATTGTTGGTGAAGGCTTGGGTAGTCCTGAGTCTTGGTTAAAACGACATAATGCAACTGTCACCGTGACTGAGTTCTTTGGACTTGCGCAAGGCGATGCAAATATCACATTACCTCATCCTGATGAGGTGGATTTGCTCATTATTATGGGCGGTGAGATGAGCGTGAACGATGAAGATCTCTATCCGTGGCTCATTGCTGAGAAACTATGGATTCGTCATTTTATTGAGTTGGGTAAGCCCGTCGTTGGTTTATGTTTAGGCGGGCAGTTGATTGCGAGTTGTTTGGGCGCCACTGTGAAAAAAAATCATGTGAAAGAAATTGGTTGGTGGCCTGTCAGAAGTCTTAAGGTTTCTCCTTCAACGCATGACATCTTCCCATTCCCAGAATCAATAACAGCGTTAAGCTGGCATGGCGATACCTTTGATTTGCCAGAAGGGGCGTTATGGTTGGCTTCAAGCGCAGCATGCGCGCATCAAGCCTTTCAATATAGTGCGCGAGTTTTAGGCTTCCAGTTTCACCCAGAAATTACGCCGAAAAACCTAAAGATGTTTCTGTCGGATAATGGCTACGACACGATGACTCAGGATGGAAATATGAATACATATATACAAACCCCATCGCAAATGTCGGATGTGCCAGATGAGACGTTTCATCCAGTAAATCAGTTACTTGAGTCTGCGTTGGACTTTGTAATCCGAGCACTGTGAATGGAACCAAAAGTATTTGCGAATTACTATAAAATAAACAGTGAATAGGGTTGCTAATTATTTCGCCAGTGATTAGAATGCAACACGTTTTTAAGGCTATCTGCGTTCGTTATAGTAGGTGGTCTACAGTTGAGGCATCGTTCTCGACCTTAGTGAATTCATCGTCTTTGTCACTTATTCTTAGGAATGGAGTTGGCGGAGATTAGTTCTTTATTTGATTTTTGGTTTGGAAGTGATGTTATGGCTAACCAAAGAATCCGTATCCGTCTGAAATCATTCGATCATCGTTTGATTGACCAGTCGGCTCAGGAAATCGTCGAGACTGCCAAGCGCACTGGTGCGCAAGTGGTTGGTCCGATTCCAATGCCTACGCGCATTGAACGTTTTGATGTTCTGACTTCGCCACACGTCAACAAAGACGCTCGCGATCAGTACGAGATCCGTACCCATAAGCGTTTGGTTGATATCGTTTCGCCTACCGACAAAACTGTCGATGCGTTAATGAAATTAGACTTGGCTGCTGGCGTAGATGTTCAGATTGCGTTGGGTTAATGGGAATCAAAAGACAAGCGCAGTGATGCAACTGTCTTTTGTACAACAAGAGGTTATAGGCAAATGGCTATTGGTCTAGTCGGTCGTAAATGCGGGATGACCCGTGTATTTACAGACGCTGGCATCTCCGTGCCGGTGACAGTGATTGAGGTTGATCCTAACCGCATCACTCAGATTAAAACCTTGGAAACTGATGGCTACCAAGCTATTCAGATCACCACAGGTGTGCGCCGCGAATCACGTGTTACTTCAGCGATGAAGGGCCACTTTGCGAAAGCGGGTGTTGCTGCTGGTCGTGGTGTTTGGGAATTCCGTGCAAATGAAGCTGATTTGAATGGTCGCGATGTTGGCGCTTCAATCAGTGTTGATCTATTTACTGTCGGTCAAGAAATCGATGTAACTGGTCAAAGCAAAGGTAAGGGTTTTCAGGGCGGTATTAAACGTCATAACTTTAGTATGCAAGATGCGACGCATGGTAACTCGCGTTCACATCGTGTACATGGTTCGACTGGTCAAAACCAGACGCCAGGTCGCGTATTTAAAGGTAAGAAAATGGCTGGACACATGGGCGACGAACAAGTCACCGTGCAAGGTCTCGTGGTGGTATCGATTGATCTAGAGAATTCTATTCTTGTGGTTAGCGGTGCTGTGCCTGGTTCTATCGGTGGTGACGTTATTGTTCATCCTTCGATTAAAGCCAAGGGCCAAACCAAAGGAGCTGTAGCGTGAATCTAACGACTGTAAGTGGTGCAGCTGTAGAGCTGTCCGAAGTCGCCTTTGGTCGCGAATTTAACGAAGCCCTCGTCCATCAGGTCGTAGTGGCATACCTCGCAGGCGGACGTCAGGGCTCTAAAGCTCAGTTGAGCCGTGGCGATGTACGTGGCGGTGGCAAGAAACCTTTCAAACAGAAAGGTACTGGTCGCGCACGTGCTGGTTCGATTCGTAGTCCGATTTGGCGTGGCGGTGGTAAAACTTTTGCGGCTACCCCGCAAGATTGGAGCCAGAAAGTTAACCGTAAAATGTATCGCGGTGCGATGCAGTGTATTTTGGCTGAACTTGTACGCCAAGATCGTTTGGTGTTGGTAGAAGACGTTACTGTCACCTCACCAAAAACCAAAGATCTGTTGGCGCAACTAGTTGGCTTAAATGCAACTAAAGCATTGATCGTGACTGACTCACTTGATGAGAATTTATATCTTGCTGCACGCAATCTGCCGCATGTCGAAGTAATCGACAGTGATGCGATTGATCCAGTTAGCTTGATTTCTTACGAGAAAGTTATCATGTCAGTTCAAGCCGCTAAGAAACTAGAGGTGGAACTGGGATGAATAACGAACGTTTATATCAAGTCCTGCTCGGACCAGTTTATTCTGAAAAAGCGCAGAGCTTAGGCGAGCAAGGCGTGCAGGTGTTCAAAGTAGCATCTACTGCAACCAAACTCGAAATCAAAAAAGCGATTGAGCTTTTGTTCAATGTCGAAGTTGAAAAGGTCAATACCTTGAATACTAAAGGCAAGAGCAAGCGCTTTGGTAAAACCATTGGTCGTCGTTCAGACGTCAAAAAAGCTTACGTCACCCTGAAAGCTGGCCAAGATGTTGAAATGGCTAACTTGGGCGAATCCGCCGAAACTACAGCGGAATAAGGACGAAAATTATGGCTATCGTAAAATGTAAACCGACCTCCCCGGGACGTCGTTTTGTTGAGAAAGTAGTTCACAGTCATCTGCACAAAGGTCGTCCTTACGCACCTTTGACAGAAAGTAAACAAAAAACTGGCGGTCGTAACAGTGCTGGTCGTATCACTACTCGTCATATCGGTGGTGGACACAAGCAACTTTACCGTTTGATCGATTTCAAACGTACTAAAGACGGTATTCCAGCGATTGTTGAACATATCGAATATGATCCAAACCGTACAGCTCACATCGCGTTGTTGAAATACGCAGATGGCGAGCGTCGTTACATCATTGCTCCTAAAGGTCTGAATGCTGGTGACAGCGTACAGTCTGGCGATGATGCACCAATCCGTCCAGGTAACTGCTTGCCGTTGCGCAACATGCCGCTCGGTTCAACCATGCATTGCCTTGAGTTGAAAATTGGTAAAGGCGCTCAGATCGCTCGTTCAGCAGGTACTTCGGTACAGTTGCTCGGCCGTGATGGTAGCTATGCAATCGTGCGTTTGCGTTCAGGTGAAATGCGTAAAATTCACATTGAATGTCGTGCAGTGTTAGGTGAAGTTTCCAATAGCGAAAACAATCTGCGCTCACTCGGCAAAGCTGGTGCTAGTCGCTGGCGTGGTATTCGTCCAACCGTTCGCGGTATGGCGATGAACCCAGTCGATCACCCGCACGGTGGTGGTGAAGGTCGCAACAAAGGTATGCAGCCAGTTAGTCCTTGGGGTCAAAAATCTAAAGGCTTTAAAACTCGCAGCAATAAACGTACGACCAAAATGATCGTTCGCGATCGTCGCGTCAAGTAAAGGAATCTGACAATGCCTCGTTCCCTGAAAAAAGGCCCGTTCGTCGATGCGCATTTGCTCGCCAAAGTCGAAGCGGCTGTGGCAAGCAATACGCGCAAACCGATCAAAACTTGGTCGCGCCGTTCGATGATCCTGCCCGATATGGTCGGACTGACTATGTCAGTTCACAATGGTCGCAACCACGTGCCGGTAATTGTTTCCGAGCAAATGGTTGGACACAAACTCGGCGAATTCGCGCCAACCCGTACCTATCGTGGGCACGGCGTTGACAAGAAATCCAAACGGTAAGGTGCTTAAAATGACGGAAGTAACTGCCATATTGCGCGGTGCAGCCATCTCGGCACAGAAAGTTCGCTTGGTCGCAGACCTTGTGCGCGGAAAGCCGGTTGGACGTGCTCTTGATATCCTGACCTTCAGCAACAAAAAAGCTGCTGTATTGGTCAAAAAAGCTCTGCAGTCGGCAATTGCCAATGCTGAGCACAACAATAGTATGGATGTGGATGCTCTTGTAGTATCGACAATCTATGTAGACGAAGGCATTACGTTGAAACGTATTTCTCCACGTGCGAAAGGCCGTGCAGATCGTATCAGTAAGCGTACTTGCCACATCACTGTCAAGGTAGGGGTTTGATATGGGTCAGAAAGTCCATCCAATCGGTATCCGCCTTGGTGTGATTAAGCGTCACAACTCGAACTGGTATGCAAGTCCGAAAAACTACGCTAGCAATCTGTTAAAAGATATCGAAGTGCGCGCATTTCTTTTCAAAAAACTGAAAAGCGCAATGGTGAGTAAGATTTTGATCGAGCGCCCAACGGGTGCAGCCAAAATTACCATCAGCACGGCACGTCCGGGCATCGTGATCGGTAAGAAAGGTGAAGATATTGAAGCGTTGCAGAAAGAAATCGCGAAAGTGATGGGCGTTCCTGCACAAGTCAGTATCGACGAAATCGATCGTCCAGATCTCGAAGCGCGTCTAGTTGCTGAAAGCATTACCAGTCAGCTTGAGAAGCGTGTGATGTTCCGTCGTGCGATGAAACGCGCTGTACAGAACTCGATGCGTGCTGGTGCAAAAGGTATCAAAGTTGAAGTGTCAGGCCGTCTTGGTGGTGCAGAAATCGCACGTACCGAATGGTATCGCGAAGGTCGTGTACCACTACACACTTTGCGTGCTGACATCGATTACTCAAGTGAACGCGCTGAAACCACTTACGGCACCATCGGTGTTAAAGTGTGGATCTTCCGCGGCGAAATTCTGGGCGGCATGAAGCAAGTTATGAACCCAGCACCAGCCGATGAAAATCGTGGTAAGCGTCGTACCGAAGGTCGTAATGACCGTCGTAACGAAGGTCGTGATGATCGTCGCCCACGCAACGATGGTGGCCGTGGTCGTAATGATCGCGCACCAGCAGCGAAGGGAGAATAAGTCATGTTGCAACCAAAGCGTACCAAATTCCGTAAGATGCATAAAGGCCGTAACACGGGTCTGGCACATCGCGGAAGCTCGGTGTCATTTGGTACTATTGCGCTGAAAGCAGTTGCACGTGGTCGGATTACCGCACGTCAAATTGAAGCAGCACGTCGTACCATTAGTCGTCGCGTTAAGCGCGGTGGAAAAATCTGGATCCGTGTATTTCCAGACAAGCCAATTACTCAAAAGCCACTCGAAGTTCGGATGGGTAAGGGTAAGGGGAGTGTTGAGTACTGGGTTTGTGAAATTAAACCTGGTAAGGTTCTTTACGAAATTGAAGGTGTGTCTGAAGAATTGGCGCGTGAAGCGTTCAAACTTGCAGCAGCAAAACTGCCGTTTAAGACCACCGTCGTTACTCGGACGATCATGTAATGAGCACTAAAGATCTACGTGAAAAATCAGTGGACGAGCTGAAAGTTGTTCTCGATGAGACGCAACTGAATCAATTCCGTCTACGTATGGCTAAAGCGACTGGTCAATTGGGCAAATCGCACGAAGTGCAAGTTGCTCGCAAATCCATCGCACGCATCAAGACGCTGTTGACTGAAAAGCTCAACGCTGAGAAGGGGAACGTATAATGACTACTGAACTTGTAACTGAACAAGCAGCAGTGACGAATACCCGTACTGTTACTGGCAAGGTCGTGAGTGACAAAATGGATAAATCCATTACTGTCCTGATTGAACGCCGTATCAAACATCCAGTTTATGGAAAAATGATTCGTCGCTCAACCAAGCTTCATGCACACGACGAAAGCAACGTCTGTAAGACAGGCGATGTTGTCACAATCAAAGAATGTCGTCCACTCTCCAAAACTAAAGCTTGGACATTGGTCGCAGTTGTAGAGACTGCAGGACAGAATTAATCTAACGGGCAGCAATGCCCGCTAGTTTTTCTGCGGCTTAAGTTTTGATTGCATCGGTGGTGGTTTTAAGGTAGCATTTGCGCTCCTTAAAAATCATTCACCGATGTTCACTATTAGGGTGTGATCGGTTTTTGTTTGTGGCTTTTTGCTTGCGATCATGCCGATCAGTGAAATTAGTATTTGGCTGCTGCTATAAGCGTAGTCAGGTTGTGGAGTAGAGCAATGATTCAGACCGAAAGTATGCTCGACGTGGCAGACAACAGCGGTGCGCGCCGTGTCATGTGCATTAAAGTGCTGGGCGGTTCACATCGTCGTTACGCGTCGGTGGGTGACATTATTAAAGTTACCGTAAAAGAAGCGATTCCTCGTGGTCGCGTCAAAAAAGGCGACGTGATGAACGCTGTTGTTGTTCGCACCAAGTTCGGTATTCGCCGTCCGGACGGATCTTCGATTCGTTTTGATGACAATGCAGCCGTCTTGTTGAACAACAACAAAGCACCAATCGCAACACGTATTTTTGGACCAGTGACTCGTGAATTGCGTACTGAGCAATTTATGAAAATCATTTCCCTGGCTCCCGAAGTTCTTTAAGAGGTAGTCATGGCTAAGATTAAAAAAGGCGATCAAGTTATTCTGATCGCAGGTAAAGATAAGGGCAAGCAGGGCGTCGTTCTGTCTGTTACTGACGACCGTGTGAAAGTCGAAGGACTGAACATTGTCAAGAAGCACAAAAAAGGCAACCAGGCGGCAGGCACTGAAGGTGCAATCGTTGCTCAGGAAGCTGCGCTTCATATTTCCAACGTGGCGGTATTTAACGCTGCGACTCAAAAGGCTGATCGTATTGGTTACCGCATTGATGAGGCTGGTGTTAAAACCCGTTTCTTCAAATCAAACGGTGAATCAGTGGCGACTGCGAAGTAAAAGTTTGATAGGAAGTTAAGGCAATGGCCAGACTTAAAACGCTTTATAATGACGAACTCAAAGCGAAAATCCAAGCGGATTTGAATCTTGAAAACGTTATGCAAATTCCTCGTATTACCAAAATCACTCTGAACATGGGTGTTGGTGGTGCGTCTCAGGATAAAAAACTGCTAGATGGTGCGCTTGCTGATATGGTTCAAATTGCAGGTCAAAAGCCTGTAGTTACCTTGGCGCGTAACTCGATCGCAGGCTTTAAGATTCGCGAAGGCTGGCCAATTGGCTGTAAAGTCACTTTGCGCGGCGAACGTATGTACGAGTTCTTGGATCGCTTAGTTGCGGTTGCAATTCCACGTATTCGTGACTTCCGTGGTTTTTCTGCGAAGTCATTTGACGGTCGTGGTAACTATTCACTTGGTCTCAAGGAACAAATCGTATTCCCTGAAATCGAGTTTGATAAAATTGATCGGATTCGTGGTATGGATATTACCATCACGACGACCGCTCGTACCGATGACGAAGGTCGTGCCTTGTTGCGCGCTTTCGGCTTCCCTTTCCGCTAAGAGGTTGGTATGGCTAAGCAAAGTATGATCAATCGTGAGCACAAGCGCACGAAATTGGTAGCAAAATTCAAGACTCGCCGTGATACGTTACGTGCAACTATTAGCGATGTTAATGCGACTGACGAAGCGCGTTATGAAGCCGTGACTAAGCTTGCAGCTTTGCCACGTGATTCATCACCAGTACGTCAACGTAATCGTTGTGGTTTAACGGGTCGTCCGCATGGTTATTTTCGTAAGTTCGGGCTTGCTCGTAACAAATTGCGTGAAATGGTTATGCAAGGTGATGTACCAGGTGTTGTTAAAGCAAGCTGGTAAGCTTCAAATCAAGTAAAAGCAGTTGGTCATCGACCAGCTGCTTTGTTGTAACAGCTGTATAGCTGTTTAGATGAAAGTAAGTTGTCACTAATTAGGGTGGCAATACTGCTTTTAATGTTGTTATTGAGGAACTCAATCATGAGTATGCAAGATACCGTCGCCGACATGCTCACGCGTGTTCGTAACGCCCAGATGGCCAAGAAACCAAATGTTTCTATGCCTGGCTCTAAGCTCAAAAAAGCGATTGCTGATTTGTTAGTTGCTGAAGGCTATGTGTCAGAAGCAAATCTGGAAGCGCAAGAAGGTGGTAAAAGTACATTAACTATCGGCCTGAAATATTATGAAGGCAAATCAGTAATTGAGATGGTTAAACGTGTTAGTCGCCCAGGTCTGCGCCAGTATGTTGGTAAAGCAGATTTACCACGCGTTAAACAAGGCCTTGGCATTGCCATCGTTTCCACTAATCAAGGCATCATGACTGATCGCGCCGCACGTGTTGCTGGTGTGGGCGGTGAAGTGATAGCCATCGTCGCGTAATAGGTGATCTCATGTCTCGTGTGGCCAAAGCCCCAGTGACTCTGCCGAAAGGTGTTGAGGTCACGTTGCAAGGACAAGTTGTTTCAGTTACAGGTAGCAAAGGTACGCTAACTCATAATCTGCACAACTTGGTAGCATTAAAAATTGAAGAAGGCGTATTGACTGTTTCTCCTAAAGAAGACAATCAATCAGGCTGGATGCAAACAGGTACAGCGCGTGCAGTTTTGAACAACTTAGTTCAAGGTGTGAATGCTGGTTTTGAGCGTAAGCTGCAACTGGTTGGTGTGGGCTATAAAGCTCAAGCTAAAGGTACGGTTTTGAACATGGCGCTTGGATATTCACATCCAGTCGACTTTCAATTGCCTGAAGGTGTTACAGCGGAAACGCCTACACCTACTGAAATTGTGTTGAAATCAATCAATAAACACATTCTCGGTCAGGCTGCTGCGAACATTCGCGCGTTCCGTCCACCAGAGCCATATAAAGGCAAAGGCGTACGCTACTCGGATGAAGTTATCATCCGTAAAGAAGCCAAGAAGAAGTAAGGGGAATCAGCATGAACGACAAGAAACAATCGCGTTTGCGTCGTGCCAAAAGCACCCGCTTACACATTCGTGCCAATGGTGCGACTCGTCTGTGCGTAAATCGCACTCCGCGTCATATCTACGCACAAGTTATTTCTGCAGACGGCAGCACAGTTTTGGCACAAGCTTCTACGCTTGACACCACACTGCGCTCGGGCGCAACAGGTAACATCGATGCAGCAGCTAAAGTAGGCAATCTGATTGCTGAACGCGCTAAAGCAGCGGGTGTAACTAAAGTTGCATTTGACCGTTCTGGTTTTAAATATCATGGCCGCATCAAGGCGTTAGCTGATGCTGCACGTAGCGGCGGGTTGGAGTTCTAATCATGGCACGTGAAAAAGTTGAACAACAAAGCGACGGCTTTACAGAGAAACTGGTAGCAGTTGATCGTGTAGCTAAAGTTGTAAAAGGTGGTCGTATTTTCTCTTTCACAGCATTGACTGTGATTGGTGATGGTAATGGTCGTGTAGGTTTTGGCCGTGGTAAAGCACGTGAAGTGCCAGCTGCGATCGCTAAAGCACTTGAAGCGGCTCGTCGTAACATGATTTCTGTTGAGCTAAACGGTTCAACGCTTCAGCATCCAATCAATTCTACACATGGTGCGTCACGTATTTACATGCAGCCTGCTTCTGAAGGTACTGGTGTAATTGCTGGTGGTGCAATGCGTGCGGTACTTGAAGTTGCTGGCGTACAAAACGTTTTGGCGAAATGTTATGGTTCAACCAATGCTACTAACGTTGTGTATGCAACGTTTAAGGGCTTGAAGAACATGACTTCACCAGAAAAAGTTGCAGCGAAGCGCGGTCTTACTGTCCAAGAAATCCGAGGGTAAGCAGCCATGACTACAGCAAAAACCATTAAGGTTACCCAATATAAATCAAGCGCACATCGCTTGAAAAACCATAAACTTTCATTGAAAGGTCTTGGTTTACGTCGCATTAACCATACTGTCGAAGTGTTAGATACACCTTCGAACCGCGGTATGATTAATCAAGTTTACTATATGGTTCGTGTCGAGGATTAATGCCATGACTCTAAGATTAAATGAGCTGTCACCAGCGGAAGGTTCGACTAAGAACCGCCGTCGTGTCGGTCGCGGGATTGGTTCAGGTCTCGGTAAAACGGGTGGTCGTGGTGTTAAGGGCCAAAGTTCACGTACAGGCTCTAGCTTACGTGCAGGTTTTGAAGGCGGTCAAATGCCTTTATACCGTCGTTTGCCGAAGTTCGGTTTTACGAGCTTAAAAGGTCTGAAAGTCGCTGAAGTGCGTCTGTCAGAACTGAACAAAGTTGAAGGCGATCTAGTATCACTTGAAACTTTGAAAGCAGCTAACCTTGTACGTAATGACAAAATCCGCGTTAAGATTATGTTATCAGGCGAAGTAACCCGCGCGTTTACCGTAGGTAAAGGCGTAACTTTGACTAAAGGTGCTCTAGCTGCAATTACTGCTGCTGGTGGCAAAGTTGAAGCAACTGAAACTGCAGGAGCATAATTCGCATGGCACAGCCACCGACCACAGGAAGTAATACTCGTGTTGATGCTCGTGCCGCAATGAAAGATCCAGTAGCCCGTCAAGGCTACCGTGAACTGATGCAGCGTATTATGTTTTTGCTCGGTGCGTTGGTCGTTTTTCGACTCGGCGCGCACGTTCCAGTTCCGGGAATTAATCCTGAACGTTTGGCCCAGTTATTTGAGCAGAATAAAAACACCATCTTGAGCATGTTTAACATGTTCTCTGGTGGTGCACTTGAGCGTATGTCAATTCTTGCGCTTGGGATTATGCCTTATATCTCTGCTTCTATTATTGTGCAGTTGATGACGACGGTTGTACCGTCGTTAGAAGCGCTCAAAAAAGAAGGTGAGGCGGGTCGACGTAAGATCAGCCAGTACACACGCTATGGCACATTAGGCCTCGGTTTAGTGCAAGCGATTGCGATGTGTGCAGGTTTGATTAGTCAGCAGATTACACTGAGCTCTGGTTTAAGTTTTTATGTGCCAGCTGTTACCTCATTGGTGGCAGGTACAATGTTTATGATGTGGTTGGGTGAGCAGATTACCGAACGTGGTGTTGGTAATGGCATCTCGATGCTGATCTTTGCGGGTATTGTGGCTGGTTTGCCAGCGCATATCGCACAAGCATTTGAAGGTGTTCGACAAGGACAGGGTAGTTTAATCACTTTGTTTATTGTTGGCATTCTTGCTTTGGTTGTTGTTGCGGCTGTGGTTTATATGGAACGTGCTCAACGCCGCATCCCTGTGAACTATGCGCAACGTCAACAAGGTCGTCAGGTATTTGCTGCACAGCAAACCCATCTGCCGCTTAAAATTAATATGTCTGGCGTGATTCCAGCGATTTTTGCAAGCTCATTGTTATTGTTCCCAGCGAGTTTGGGACAATGGATTGGTAATACACCAAATCCAAATATGATGCAGCGTTTCTTGCAAGATTTTGCTTTGGTGTTGTCACCAGGTCAGCCACTGTATCTAGTTTTGTTTGCGATATTAATTATTTTCTTCTGTTACTTTTATACGGCATTGGTTTTTAGCCCGAAAGAAGTTTCAGAAAATCTAAAACGTAGTGGTGCATATGTTCCCGGTATTCGTCCTGGTGATCAGACTACTCGTTACTTAGATCATATTTTGAATCGATTGACCTTTATTGGTGCGATTTATATGACCGTCATTTGTTTGCTGCCAATGCTTTTGCAGGCGGGATTCAATATACCATTTAACTTAGGTGGAACTTCTCTACTGATTGTTGTGGTTGTGGTGATGGACTTTATGGCTCAAGTGCAAGCGCACATGACCTCGCAGCAGTATCAGAATCAATCGTTAATGAAAGGAAGTGGTCGTAAGTAATGAGCTGGTTAACAGCCGTTTACTTGGGGTCAAGTTGTCTACTAGAGGTGTCCCATGAAAGTTCGTGCTTCAGTAAAAGTAATGTGCGGTAACTGTAAGGTTGTCCGTCGCAATGGAGTGGTTCGCGTGATTTGTAGCGTTGAGCCGCGTCACAAACAGCGTCAAGGTTAATTTTCTAATTAATTTTAAACGTCTGTTGATTTTTACAGGTATTGTGGTATATCATTCGCCCCTTCGTTTTAGATGGGGCGGCTGATTTTTACAGCGCCTGATTTTGTTGTGCTACTTTAATTGTAGTATTTGGAGAGAGTTGTATGGCACGTATTGCCGGTGTCAATATTCCAGATAACAAACATGCTGTCATTTCGTTGACTTATGTATTTGGTATCGGTCGTCACACTTCTGCTAAGATTTTGGCAGCTGTTGGGATTGCTCCGACGACTAAAGTTCGTGAGTTATCAGATGTTCAGTTAGATTTGATTCGCGCGGAAGTTGCTAATGTTTCGACAGAAGGTGATTTGCGTCGTGAAATATCCATGAATATTAAGCGTTTGATGGATTTAGGTTGCTACCGTGGCCTCCGTCATCGTCGTGGTTTACCAGTTCGTGGTCAACGCACCAAGACTAATGCTCGTACTCGTAAGGGTCCGCGTAAACCAATCAAGAAATAATTGCTTCAGGAAGCTAAAAGATGGCTAAAGATACTCGCGCCCGCAAGAAGGTCACCCGTACCGTCTCTGAGGGGATCGCACACATACACGCATCTTTTAATAACACCATTGTGACCATTACCGATCGTCAAGGTAATGCACTGGCCTGGGCCACCTCCGGTGGACAGGGCTTCCGTGGCTCGCGTAAATCTACTCCGTTCGCTGCGCAGGTTGCAGCTGAAGTTGCTGGTAAAGCAGCGTCGGAATACGGTTTAAAAAATCTGGATGTTCTGGTTAAAGGACCCGGTCCAGGTCGTGAGTCTGCGGTACGTGCTTTGGGCGCAGCGGGTTATAAGATCAACAGCATCACTGACGTGACGCCAATCCCCCACAATGGCTGCCGCCCGTCTAAGAAACGTCGCGTTTAAGGAGAATCATTCATGGCTCGTTATATTGGTCCAAAATGCAAACTCTCGCGTCGCGAAGGGACAGATTTGCAGTTAAAATCAGGCGTTAAACCGTTTGATGTCAAAACAAAGAAATCAGAGAAGCCACCTGGGCAGCATGGCCAAAGCCGTGCTAAACAGTCTGACTATGCTCTACAGTTGCGTGAAAAGCAAAAAGTTCGTCGTATTTACGGTGTGCTTGAGCGTCAATTCAGCAACTACTACAAAGAAGCAGCGCGCTCACGTGGCGCAACAGGTGAAAACCTACTGCAATTACTAGAAAGCCGTCTAGACAACGTGGTATATCGCATGGGCTTTGGTTCAACTCGCGCTGAAGCGCGTCAGTTGGTTAGCCATCGCAGTGTTACGCTGAAACGTGCGGGCAAAGATGATGCGATTCGCGTCAACATTGCTTCGATTCAAGTTCAGCCAGGCGATGTTATTGCGATTCACGAAGGTGCTAAAACTCAATTGCGTATTAAGAGCGCGATCGAATTAGGTACACAACGTGGTATCCCATGTTGGATGGATGTAGATCACAGTAAAATGGAAGGTACGTTCAAGGCTAAGCCTGATCGTTCTGACTTACCAGCTGAAATCAATGAAAGCTTGATCGTCGAACTGTATTCGAAATAATCCATCGAGGTGGCAAATGATGAGCACTGCAAATGAATTTCTAACTCCACATGCGATCAAGGTCGATGCGGTGTCTGGAACTTCGGCAAAAGTAATTCTAGAGCCGCTTGAGCGTGGCTTTGGCCACACGCTGGGTAATGCACTACGTCGTATTCTTCTCTCTTCACTCACTGGCGCTGCCGTGGTTGAAGCGGAGATTGAAGGTGTTGAGCATGAATACAGCACACTCGAAGGCTTACAGCAAGATGTGGTTGAGTTGCTGTTGAACTTGAAAGGCTTGTCAATCAAGCTGTTTGAGCAAGACGAAGCAACATTGACAATCGACAAGCAAGGTCCTGGTACCGTGACTGCTGCCGATCTTCAATTGCCACATAATGTTGAAATCGTTAATCCAGATCATGTGATTGCTCAATTGGGCGCAAATGGTCATTTGAAAATGCGCTTGAAAGTCGTGCGTGGTCGCGGCTATGAGCCTGCAGACATTCGTTACCCAGAAGGCGAAACTCGCCCGGTGGGTCGTCTGCAACTGGATGCTAGCTATAGTCCAATTAAGCGTGTTTCTTACACTGTAGAAAGCGCGCGTGTTGAGCAGCGTACTGATTTGGACAAACTCGTTATTGAGCTTGAAACAAACGGTACCGTTGACCCGGAAGAAGCGATTCGGAAGGCTGCGACGATTCTGCAACAACAAATAGCTATTTTTGTTGACCTGCAAAAAGACCATACTCCAGAGCCAGTAACAAGTCGTGAAGAGGTTGATCCAATCCTTTTACGTCCTGTTGATGATTTGGAATTGACTGTTCGTTCTGCGAACTGTCTGAAAGCGGAAAACATTTATTACATTGGCGATCTGGTTCAGCGTACTGAAGTTGAACTGCTCAAGACTCCAAATTTGGGCAAAAAGTCGCTTACCGAAATCAAAGATGTATTGGCTTCGAAAGGCCTGTCACTCGGATTACGTTTGGATAACTGGCCACCAGCCAGCCTGCGTGTCGATGACCGATTCGCCTACCGTAGCCGCTAATTTAGGAATATCACCATGCGTCATCGTAATAGTGGTGTGAAACTGGGTCGCACAAGCAGCCATCGTAAAGCTATGTTCCAGAACATGGCGAACTCGTTGTTTGAGCATGAACTCATTAAAACCACACTGCCAAAAGCTAAAGAATTGCGCCGCGTTGCCGAGCCGTTAATTACTTTGGCAAAAGTTGATTCAGTTGCGAATCGTCGTCTTGCGTTTGCGCGTACGCGTAGCCCAGCGATGGTTGGTAAATTGTTTACTGTACTTGGCCCACGCTACAAAGCTCGTAGCGGCGGTTACTTGCGTGTACTGAAAGCTGGCTTCCGTGCTGGTGATGCTGCGCCAATGGCGTATGTAGAACTGGTTGATCGTCAGATCGGTACAACTGCAGTTGAAGCTGAATAATATTTAGCTTTAAGAAAAAGACCAGCCTTGTGCTGGTCTTTTTTTGTCTTTTAAAACTATTTATGTACATGACCCTATAGATTATTTCTTTATCTTCGATTGATCTACTGCACGCCATAAATACCAGCTCGCAATGCTACGATACGGACTCCAAATCTTTCCAATTTCAGCGAACAGTTTCGGTTTAGGCTGTACTTCTAGTGATTTTATAATTCTCCAACCCTCACGAACACCAAAATCATCGACTGGTAAAATATCGGCTTGATGGAGCGTGTGCATTAAAAACATTTCGACCGTCCAGCGACCAATTCCACGTAAGGTGATGAGACGTTCAATTAACTCTTCGTTTGTTAATGTTTCAGCAATCATTCGTGTTGGAACAACTCCAGTTATGGTTTTTTCAGCAATACCTAATATTGCGATCGCTTTGCTATTAGAAAAGCCACATGCACGGAGTTGATCAATTGAAGTAGCAGAAATTTCCTCTGCAGATGGAAATAGCGTATTTGGGTAGCACGCGGTAAATCGCCCTAAGATGTTTTCAGCAGCTTTTCCGTGTAGCTGCTGATGGGCGACTGCACGAATAAGTGCTTCATAGGGCTCGTGATCAGAAGTCGTAGGCAATGGGTATGGGCCAATTTCTGCGATGAGTTTTGCCCAGTCTTGATCAATGTTAGCAAGGTGTTGTTCAGCAGGACTATATGGAGTTTGGTCGGTGTGTCGTAAAACATTCATGGAAAATTGCCCAATTGATTATTAAACGCTTAATTTGACAATACCCTGAATATTTCCAATCGAGAAGCTCATTTCTTATGGAGTGTTATTACATGACTTTTCTAAAGGTTAAATTGATTCTTTGTTTCCCTGTCAATGAATGAACTCCATCTATTAACGGTTCAATGCCATGAAAAGCCATTCGTGAAGCGCCGCCCCAAACCGCAACATCGCCATGTTCAAGCCTGTGACGTTGTGGTCGCTCTGAACGAACGTTGCCACCAAATAAGAATATTGCGGGTAAACCCAGTGAGACCGACACTATCGGTGCGGAAAGGTCGCGTTCATTTTTATCTTGATGCAAGGATAGCTTTGCGCTTGCCTCATAACTGTTGATGAGGCAGCTGTCTGGTATGAAATAATTGAAACCAGCTTCTTTAGCGGCTTGATTAGCGAGTTCAAGAAAGGTTTGGGGCATGGGTGGCCAAGACTGTCCAGTATTAGGGTCTATGCGCTCATAGCGATAACCGTGAGCATCCGAAACCCAGCCTAAAGTTCCACAACTCGTTGTACGCACTGACATGGTGTAGCCATTTGGTGTTTGCATTTGGCGTAAAGGTGCTTGGGTAATGATTGCTTCGAGTGATTTGATTAGATCGACTGCAATGTCTGTGGCATAGCCACGCAGAATTACTGCATCTTCAGCGAGAATAATCCGTCGTGGATTGATCTCAGTAAAGTCATCAAATAAATCAATTGTTAGAGGATCAGCTTTCTTCGGCATGGTAATTACTCTGTAACTGCCTTGGCTTCGCGTGAAATCAGTGTCCGTTTATTTTCCACACCCCAACGATAACCAGAGATTCCACCGTCGCTGCGAACAACTCTGTGACACGGTACTAATAGCGCAATAGGATTGGCGGCACATGCTCTTGCAACGGCTCGGACAGCTTTAGGGTCGCCCAGTTGAGTGGCAATGTCGGTGTAGCTGGCCGTTGTGCCAAATGGAATCTTTTGTAAGAGTTGCCAAACACGTTGTTGAAATAAGGTGCCTCGAATGTCTAAGGGTAATTCCAGTCCTTTTTTTGGCGCTTCTACAAAGTTTACGACTTGTTCAAGCCAATGTTTAAAGTCAGTTCTATCTTCGATTAAGGTGGCTTTCGGAAATCGTGTTTGGAGGTCGGCTAATAAAGGTTTCTCATCATCGTGAATGAGAATCGCACAAATACCTTTTTCGCTATGAGCAACCAAGATTGAGCCAAATGCACATGCACCAATGCTGTAATAAAGGGTTTCTGAATTGCCGCCATTTTTAAAGTTTGTTGGAGTCATTCCAAGAACCTCAGTGGAAGTTGCATAGAATCGACTATTGGAGTTGAATCCTGCTTGATATATGGCTTCGGTGATGGATGTGTTTTGGCTGAGTTCATTTCTTATTTTATGGGCACGATGGGCAATCGCATAGGCTCGCGGTGTAACGCCTGTGATGGATGTAAACAGACGATGAAAATGGTAGCTACTCAAGTTCTGTGATTGTGCCAATGTTCCTAAACTAGGTATTTCATCAGCATTTTCAATGAGACGGCAGGCTTGGGCAATGACATGTGCATCGCGGCTTGATGGTGTGGCTTGGTCGGATTTACAACGTTTGCAGGGTCGAAATCCTGCTTGCTCTGCTGTTGCAGAAGTTTCAAAAAAGTGGGTATTTGCGCGTAATGCCAAACGAGAAGGGCAAGAAGGATAGCAATAGATTCCAGTTGTGCTAATGGCGTAAAAGAATTGTCCATCCGCATCTTTATCACGGCTGATAACAGCTTGCCAACGTGCCTCGTCAGTTGCGAATGGTTTTTCTTCTAATCGTTTTGGCGCTAAAGCATTCATGTCAACATCCTCTGCATCTTAGCTTTTACGGTCAAGCCAATTTTGATGGACGATGGGTATTTGCACACTCTGTTTCTTGCTCTCGAATTTATTAGAGGCATTACTCAAGATAGCAGGTTTCTACTATCTTGAATGATGGTTACTTTAGCAATTACAGCGTTGGATAGTCTGTATAACCTTCCGCACCTTTGCTGTAGAAAAGCTCTGGGCGGGCTTTATTCAACGCTGCATCTTGTGCTAGTCGTTCTGGTAAATCAGGGTTGGCAATGAAAGGCACACCGAATGCAATCGCATCTGCATCGCCTTTAGCAATCCAAGCATTGGCTGTGTCTTTGGTGAAGCGTTCATTGGCAATGTAAGTTCCGCCAAAAGCTGCTTTCAATTGTGGCCCAAGGCTGTCTTCACCTTCTTTTTCACGCGCACTGATAAAGGCGATTTTGCGTTTACCGAGTTCTTTGGCGACATAACTAAACGTCGTCGCACGATCAGAATCACCCATGCCATGCGCATCTGCACGTGGTGCAAGATGAACACCTACGCGTGAGGCTCCCCATACAGAAATCACGGCGTCAGTGACTTCAAGCAGAAGGCGCGCACGGTTTTCGAGTGAGCCGCCGTATTGATCAGTGCGATGGTTGCTGCTGTCTTGCAGGAACTGATCGAGCAAATAGCCGTTTGCTCCGTGAATGAAAACGCCATCGAAACCAGCAGTTTTAGCGTTTTCAGCACCTTTGCGGAATGCTTCGATGACATCAGTGATTTCTGATATTTCAAGAGCACGTGGTGTTGGGTATGGACGTTCTGGGCGTAGTAAGCTGACATGTCCTTGGGCAGCAATTGCACTTGGTGCAACTGGTGCTTTTCCATCTAACAGTGATGGATCTGAAATGCGACCAACATGCCAGAGTTGCAAGGTAATACGACCACCTGCGGCATGAACTGCATCAGTCACCAGACGCCAGCCTGCAACCTGTTCATCTGACCAGATACCCGGTGTATCGGCATAGCCGACTCCCATTGGGGTAACTGATGTTGCTTCGCTCATGATGAGTCCAGCGGAGGCGCGCTGCACGTAGTATTCAGCCATCAGTGCGTTCGGTACACGGCCTTCGCTGGCGCGTGAACGTGTGAGTGGTGCCATGATAATGCGATTCGGAAGTTCGAGATCGCCAATGGTGATTGGATCGAAAAGGGTAGTCATATCAATTATTCCTGTGAATAAAATCGTGGGTCTTACGTGTAAAGGTTTGGGAGAGTTAAAGTTCTTGGCTCATTTGCTTGAGAAACTCGGTAATGACTTCTTCATTGCGTTTGAAGAAGTTCCACTGACCGACTTTTTTACAACTAACTAATTTGGCGCGTTGCAAGACAGCCAAATGAGCGGAAACGGTCGATTGTGATAAGCCGCATTGCGTAAATTTTCCAGCGCATACACCAAACTCAAATGGAAGTTCTTGTGTCTTAAAGTGTTCTTCAGGATTTTTTAGACATGCCAGCATTTCTCGTCTTGTGGGATGGGCGAGGGCTTTGATAATTTCATCAAGGTCAATTGGTGGTGTCATGATGGTTTAATAAAACGTTATATTGCGATACAACGAAATGTATATCGTATATTTACGATATGCAAGCCATTTTTAAGTTGAGCTTAGTGGTTTAAGAGATTTGGTGAGGTTGATGAACGGTAATATCTATATTTTTAAATGAGCTATTGATGTTATCTATGCTTGCGATCATGGATAAGAGATACTTTTATCATTCATTTTAGTGTAGACCGATCTGTCTTATTGCTCATACTATCCTTTATGATTGTTTCATCGTCGATGAAGTGATTACGGGGTCTGGCTTTTTGCTTTTTGTTAGTACAAAATTTACTCGATTTGAGTATGTTAATACTTCATATTATTTAAAAATACTAAAAAATGATTATAAATAAGTAATTTAACAAATATTAGGATTAACCCCTGCAACAAACACAATTAGAAATGTCAGTCAGGTCCAGACAGTACAACAGCATGTCGAAACACTGGCGACCACTGTTGCAACCAATACCGCAGATATTGCCAGCAATACAACGACAATTACTGCTAATCAAGCGGCTATTGTAGTTGCACAAAACACTGCAAATACTGCCTTAACAAATGCGGCAACGGCTCAATCCAGTATTGACCAAACGTTAAGCCAATTGGCTTTCGCTGGGGTATGTAAACCTGTTGCGGGTGGTGGATTACTGTGTGGCACATCTAAAGGAAAATGCGCGCAAGCGATTGGCAGTACAGCAGTCGCAGATGGTGAAGATACACTTGCAGTTGGCAAGAAATAGATTGGAGTTGCAAATGGTAATTATGCAGGTCAATCAGCGATTGGTATTGCGGTAGGTTATCAGGCGACTGAAAGCTTGAACTTTGGTGCAGGTGCATCAAGCTCAACAAGTGGAAATAGTCAGGTCGCTACAAGAGTTCAAGCGGGTTATTCTTGGTAAAAGTTTGTCTTGTGTCCCGTCCTAAAATAGGTTGACACTTATTTTCAAAAAAACGCTCGATGTACCTCATCGGGCGTTTTGTATTTTAGCGATAGATGAGGTCTGCGACCATTATAAATCTCTACCGACTCCGCAACCATTTGTGCAGCCTC
>JANYEL010000002.1 GCA_025363155.1 Moraxellaceae bacterium | reverse complement strand
ATCTATGCAAAATAAAACCCGCAAAAAGCGGGTTTTATTTATTGAGATAGGACAAATATTTAGACAATGCTTTTTGCCTTCCCAGTCGAATAAAACCAACGAAAAACCAAAACTGCAGCAACCGCACCCACAATTTGCATGGCTATAAAACCCAACGAATCACAAAGACGGATTCCTGCAAAGGTATTGGTTAATGTCCGCGCCAAAGTCACCGCAGGATTAGCAAATGAAGTCGAAGCCGTAAACCAATACGCCGCCGTAATATATGCCGAAACTGCCGCTGGTGTCGTTTCGTGATTGCTACGCGACGTGGAAATAATCACAGCAAGCAACCCAAAAGTTGCGACAAACTCACTCCACCACTGTGACCCGCCTGTTCTCACATGCTGAGATAATTCGACAATAGGCGCTGCAAACATCAAGTGCGCAGCAATAACGCCTAACACAGCACCGATAATCTGAACCACAACATACTGCCCCGCTTCACGCCAGCTGATGTGCTTTTCCATTGCCGCGTATAAGCTCACGACAGGGTTGAAATGCGCGCCCGAGATTGGGCCGAAGATTAAGATGAGTGCAAACAGTCCAGCACCTGTAGCGAGTGAATTGGCGAGTAAGGCTAAGCCCACGTTACCACCTGCCAGCGTCTCACCCATAATGCCCGAACCCACGACAACTGCTAATAGAAACGCAGTGCCCAGAAGTTCAGCAACCAAACGACGATTCAGTGGAATGTGATGCATTATTCAGCACTCTCACCGATACGATTCAATGCATCAATCAATTCTTCTTGGTTGAACGTCTCAATTGGGAGATCGACCAATTGCTGAATCTTTTGGCGAATCAATCCAAAGGTATGCGCAAACGCTTGGCGTTTTTCTTCATCAGTACCGTCTACATGTGATGGATCCTCAAAACCCCAATGCACTTTAATCGGTGTTCCACGCCAGAGTGGGCACGACTCACCAGCTGCGCTATCACACACGGTAATCACAATATCCATTTGCGGAGATTCTGGCTGTGAGAACTCATCCCAGCTTTTGCTACGGACATTTTCCATCGGATAACCAATCGACTTTGCCTGCTCAGCCGCAAAAGGATTCACCTGACCCGTTGGTTGACTGCCTGCACTGTAGGCATAGAAACGACCTTTGCCCAATACATTAATCAGCGCCTCACTCATGATGCTGCGCGCTGAATTCCCCGTGCAGAGGACGAGAATATTGGTGGTTTTTGGTGGAATGGTTTTGTGGTTCATGATTGACACTCGACTTTGGTTAATGGTGTACACGTTGGCGTGACCGCTTCACACGCTACGCCTTCACAACAATTTTCAGTCAAATACGCCAGCAGGCCATTCATAGTTGGGTAATTCGCTACGTAAATGACAAAACGTCCCTGCTGGGTCGCCGTGACTAAATCAGCATGCGCCAATTCTTTCAGGTGAAAAGACAACGACGATGGCGCGATCTGCAACATCTCGCTGATCTTTCCTGCGGGCATTCCCGCCGCGCCAGCCTTTACCAAGGCGCGAAATATCGTTAGGCGCGATTCATGTGCCAGTGCGGACAATGCAGCAATTGCGGGTTTCATACTCATTGGGATAATCATACTTATTTGAGCAATTATTTCAATATTTCAAATATAATCGAAATGATAATTTGAGGCAAATATCTTTCTCACCATATTGATCACGTCACTTATATAGTACAGTTAGCAATGAATGCTCAATGTCGACAATGGAATGATCAGATCATGAAAAGAACAGAAAAACGAACAAATATTCGTAATTATCACAAGCTATTCTTCAGTATGGTTTTTTCATGCTTTACTTTGTCAGGCTGTCAAGTCATGAGTGTTGGCGAATGCCAAACAGCGGACTGGTTTAAAATCGGTCAACAAGATGGCAACGCTGGTCAAGCAGACATGATTGGCAAACGCATTGATAGCTGCCGCGAGCAAAAGGTAGATATTGACCCTAATAATAGTGTCAACGCTTATCGCACGGGTTATAGGCAAGGCGTACGCAATTACTGCCAACCTAATCGAATTCTAGATGAGAGTCTCGCGGGTCGTGATCGTGTCAACGTCTGCCCATTGGAAGTCCAAAACGGTTTGCGACCTTTTGCACAAGCGGGAATGCGCGTCTACTCGGCAAATCAAAGCATTGATCAAATACACGCGGAACAAAGCCGCCTAGCCACCGAACTTCAGAACAAACAAACCACTGACAAGCGTGCGTGGGAAATTAAACGTCAGCAACATCAATTGCTCCGTGATTTGGATAATGCCGTGGTCGAATTACAGCAAGCACGAATCATGTTAGGGGCGTTGTAAAAGTAACACGCTTCTTCTCTGCGCCCTAAGCCTGTCGAAAAGCTGTTTATATGAGAAATAGATTTCGACAGGCTCAGCCAACTAAAGCTGTTTATAATGAATAAATCCTTAAAAACACCCAAAATTAAGTTCCATTATCAGTAATAATCATAAGACATGTTTAAACAATCCATACTTTTTGCGCCAAAATCGGGCACTTTTCATC
>JANYEL010000156.1 GCA_025363155.1 Moraxellaceae bacterium | reverse complement strand
GGCTGACAATGTAAAGTCCTCCACCGTTGTCAACAATCCGCCACAACGCGTAAATTCTAACCCTGATAAAGGGATAGAAGTTGTTACTGACTCGTATGGTAATAAAGCTGTTAAAGTTGATTATATTGACCCTACAACTGGGCAAGCAGCTAAAGCAAATATTCCATACGATTCTCGTGGAATAGCCGTTTTTGATGATGTAGCTAAATATACTACTAAAATTGATGAATCATTAAGCTATACATCTCAAATGAAGCAAGCTACTTTAGATTTAAAAGAAGCCATAAATAATGGAAGTATTGATGCATCTAAATTCACCCAAAATCAACTCGCAGATATACAATCTGGGCGTCAAACAATAGAAGGTTATACATGGCATCACAATGCTCAAAGCAGTCCTAATAATATGCAATTAATTCCTAAAACAGTTCATGACGCTGCTTTACATATAGGTCAAGGTTCTTTAAGCGTGGGAAAATAAAATGAAGTCTTTAAAAATATATCGAAGTACTGGAGCAATATCAAAGAACTTGATAGAGAATTTTTCGAAGCTCAATAAAGTGATATTTCCGAAAACTTATATTGAGACTCTCTCAGAAAATAATTGGCTCAAACCTCAAAATGAATCATTTGATTTTGTTGATTTTTCCAAAAAACCTGATACAAGAGATATTAATTTTTATGGCTATGAAATTGAATCATTTCTAGGTTCAGGTACTATTGTTAATGCTCAAAATTTTGATGTATATGGATATGACAAAATTATTGCTATAGGCTTCAGTGCGAATGGCGATTATATATGCTTCGACTATCGTCAAAATCCAGATACAGATAACCCTCCAATTGTTTTAATGTACCATGACCAATATATAAATGATGAATACGGAAACCCTAAAATGGCTATCGTTAAAATAGCCGATGATTTTGATTCATTTATAGATATGTTGCATGAATAGCTTAGCGCTCTTCGATGGATTATTCAGAGCAGATACAAGTGCCACGCTTGATCATATTAGACCGACTCCAATCAGATATTAATATTTGAGGCTGTCGCAAGCATAGGCACAACTGGTATGGATACCATGGTTAAATGAATACTTTTAATATTAACAGCAAAACCACTGAAATAGTTCAGGAAATTTCAATTGCTGATACTAGAGTTGTATTAACACACTCTATGCAGAACAACCTGTTAGAAGCAATCAAGTTAGATAGATTTAATGTTTATCTTTTGGATAAATTTGATAATTTTATTTGGCAAATAAAACATGATATACCTAATACAAAACCTTTCAAATCTTTAAGGATGGAGAACGTATCAAAACTTATTGCCAGTTGTGACACAGACTATCCTTGGCAAGCTATTAATTCTGAGATAGATCTATCGTCAGGAATTGCATTATGTATTAAAGATACCCACGGTATTTGGATTTAAAACAAGCAAGCGTACTTGGGAGTTTTAATGACAATTAATGAAATACAAAATGAGCAAGTATTATGTGCTTATCAAGACATTGCTCATGAGATTATGGCTTTTATCAATGGACAACCATGGGATGAAGCTGGGGCTAAATATGAAGTATTTGGCAAAATGATTAGTAGTGAATGGTGGAGAAAAACTGGAGGAGAACTTGATCAAATCGGAGCAGATATTCCTAATGATATTAGTAAGCAAGCAAAAACCTCGATCTATGCTCTTCGCAAACATCTACTTGAGTTAACTGGTGATCGCATATGGGGTTTAACTTTTACTTTATATCCGACAGGTAAGTTTAATATTGAATATGACTACAACAAGCCTGCGAACTATGAAGAAACTGATGATGTCATTACAGGCAATGAAATCAATAGTAATTTTTTGAAATGATTATGAAAATAGACAATTAACATTCTTTGAGAGACCATAAAAATGATGAAGCTAAATATTGCCGCTGTGGGAATTTTAAGTCTTGCAGGATGTTTTCTCAAGTTACGCTTGATCAAATGCAAGCGACAGCATCCCAAATGCTCGTTTCAGCTGCTACAGCACAAACGAATAACCCCGTCGGAACTGGAGACGCTTATCTTAAACCTCACTCTGAAACCTATTATCAGGCGATGAATTGTTCTGATCTTAATAAAGAGAAAACTCTTTCGACCAATCAGCTTCAACAAGCACAGGACATGATGGAAACTCTTAAAACTGGAAACTCTGTTGCTCACAGCTTGCTTCCAAACGCAAGACTTGCTGTGGTTGCGCATACACAAGACTTAGAAACCATCAAAAAAATAGAAAAAAATCAATCTTGTTCATGAAGAAATTCTATCGCATATCGGTGAGCATCCAGCACCCCTTCTGTCAATTAATATGAGTTAGCTAGAATATAATGTCCACTAATGACTAACGAACACTATATTCTACGCTGTAAGTTTTTAGTGTTTGAAAGTAGAATCAGGTAGTCGAATTAACTAACTTCTTTAGTGAAAAAAATCCCTCACGACTATTTTTACCGTAAGGGAGGTTAAGCCTTAATAAAATATCAATGCGTAGCAACCAACGGCATGTTCGCCCAACCTTGATTTGGTGCAATCGTTGTAGCCGTAGCTGTCAATGATCCACCTGAACCAATGTTGTAAGTGGTGATATATCCTGTGCCACTACTTGTGACATACATGCTGCCACCAGCTGGATTAGCCGAGATGGCATATGCGCCTGAAGCTGATGCGATGGTCGGTGTAGACATCGGGCTTAATACGCCATTGGCACCAATGGTGTATTGGGAAATCGCGTTGTCTCCAAAATTCACGATATAGGCATATTGACCAGATGTATCAATAGCCAAATGCGGCGTAACGCCTGCCGCACTCATGAATGGTGTAGACATTGGGGTTAAAGCACCATTTGATCCAATAGTATATTCATAAACACTTCCTTTTGTTGCAGAGGTGCTTGATGTCGCAGGTGACCCTAGAACTGTGACATAACAATACTTCCCGCTTGGATCAATCACTATATCGCCAGCAACAACAGATGATGGAATGCTAAGTGGTGCTGCAATCGCGGTGAGTAGACCATTAGAGCCGATTTGATACGCGGTCAAACTGATCACGCCACTTGCACTCCCCCCACCTACCGCTGTGTAAAGTGTTTTGGTCGATGCATTGACAGCAATTCCTGTAATATCAGAAGAAGCAGTGATCGTCGAAATCAATGACAATGATCCATTTGAACCAACAGCGTAAATATACAGTGCATTCGATATAGGTGAATTCGGGTTTGATGGACCCGCCACATAGGCATACTGACCTGTTGCGTCCATAACAAACCGTGTTGCCCAGCCCGATGCAATATTGGTTGTAATGCTCGGTAACGTCATTGGGATGAATGAACCATCTGTGCCTACAGTAAATTGATAAACCGACTCCACACTTGTTCGAGAGCCATTACTACCACCACTACCCGCCAAGACATATGCATATTTACCTGTCGGGCCTACCGTCAATGAATCCGTATAGATGCTGGGTAATAATGCAAATGTCGATGTGAATGCCAATGCACCATTTGCCCCAATCGTATATTCATTTAAGGTACTGTTATTACTGATACTACTGCTTGGTGTACTGCTTGTTGAAGAACCACTGGCTGAATATAAATAGTGGATCGTGCTTGTTGGCGTGGATGAACCAGAGCCTGTAGATGATGTTGAACTGGTCGTTGACGAACCTGAACCTGTTGGTGTTGTTGAAGTTGTCCCTGTCGATGTGGTTGATCCACTAGATGGACTACCAGATGTCGTCGTCGAACCTGATGAACCAGACCCTGTCGGTGTCGTTGATGTTGTTCCTGTGGATGTGGTTGACCCACTTGAACTACTCGTACTGCCAGATGTTGTTGAAGTTGTGGATGGAGTTGAATTACCAGACGGCGTCGTCGAATCCGAAGAAGAACCTCCTCCACCGCCGCCACATGCTCCAAGCGCAAGCGGTATGCTGAGCGCAATGATCATTTTCGCTTTAATCATGATATACCTCTAATTTGTGTTTAACCTACAGAGTGTTGAACTCATGTTGATCGGTTTGAAATTTATTGAGCCGCGTTATTCCTATTTTTTGCCACACACGGTGTGTCTGAAATCTGGATAGCTGATATACGGATTTGCTGCATGAGCGACTTTCTTCATGCAGGAACTCTTGGAAATACTCTGGAACGCATCTGAATTGAATGCCTTATCACTCTGATCGCTGTAATAGGCACGCGCGGTAGACATTCCTACGACCTGTTCAGGCTCATTCCCCATTTCACCCCGACAGCTATCAGCATCTTGAGCCTGGTCTACATAGGCCTTGTATATGCCGTTATACGCATATTTACAGTCCGCTTCGCTCATCTTCTTGGCAGATGCACAGGGTGAAATTGATAAAGCCAGCATTGAGACGCAAGCAGTTACTATTGTGAGTTTAAATTGACGCATCGTGTTTCTTCCTTTGATGAAATGATGAAATGCAGGCGATGGCCCGTCATCCGAGACTAAACTTATGCAGAATTGATCTGTTTTGAACTGTAGTCGTACTGACCACCGTAATAATCCAATGGCCTTTGTGCACAGTTATTGAGCTCCAAAGCATTAAAATTAATGTACCTGTTTTGGGTACAGTGGTCAATATACCTTAAATAGGTACAATGACAAACAGTATCCATACAGATGAAATGACGGCTCTACGAAACTGGCTCAGATCTGAGCGGGAAGTTCGTAAGCTTTCTATGCGTGAGTTAGCAGATCGAATGAACAAGCCTCATTCTTTTGTGCAAAAAGTGGAGCAAGGCGAACGACGGCTTGATGTCGTCGAATACGTCTGGTACTGTTCAGCACTAGAAGTTGATCCTCAAGAGGGATTGAGTTTGGTCTTAACGTCATTAAAGACATCCAAACGCTGACAACCAAACTCACCCACAAGATCAGACCGCCACTTCATGCTGCATGGTTCGTTAAGCTGGCCTTGCGATCCAACTTTTCCCGCAAACTTGGCTTATTACCAGTGCCAGTCATAGCAGGTTTAATCAGTGCTCCGTCCTGCCTGTCACTCAGGTTGGTTTCTTCCGTGGCATAAAACTCCTCCAATACTTCAGGAATTTCATCCTCGCTGAATTCAAATACCGCATTGCCAAAACCTAGGCGTGCAGCATTGTCAAGGGCTACCTGATCGTAGCCACATGCTTTGCGATGCTCATCAATCTGTTTGGCTTCCACAATGGCATCCTCAAGACTGATTTCATCACGTACCGTCAAATCCACGTAATAGATGGCAGTACGATGGCTTTGAGTAGTACTTTTACCCCGTAACCGAATTTGTAGCGGTAGACATGACAATAAACCTCCAGACACCGCTTGGTAATAACTGAGTCGCGCAGCCAGACTGCGAATACTATTAAAGCCAGTGGTTCTAAAGATAAAAGTCCCGAGTTCATCACTGGCATCAATCTGTACGTTCAATCGACCATAAGGCTTACACAAAACACCTTTAGCAAATTGACAATGATCAGGGGATGGACAAGGTAATGTTTCAACGCCTGAATCGGTTGAACGTCTACATGTCTCGCCATTACCAACACATAGCGGTCGGCCATTCTTGCGATCAAACATGCTGTACTCCGCACGAAGATTCAGATCAGGATCATTGAACAGCATCCGCACTGGAATCGAACGAATCTTGCCGTTAGATGCTGATTTACGCAGTGCCTCATCCAGTGGATGATTCACCCAGCCTTCTCGATTCTGCACTTGCGAGGTAATTGTAAATTGGTCATCCTTTTCTGGTAGACGTTTACCGTCTTTCTCCACCACACGACCAATACTGATCCGCCCCAAGATCGGCGGAGTGATTGCTAAACCTTTAATCATGATAATGTTCCTTCTGAAATGGGTTGTGATTCCAATGGTGAATTGGACAAATTGGATGGATTGGCATTTACGACAAAACGCCGATGACCTGATTTATTACGTTTCCACGTCACACTGCCTGACCTGAATATCGCTTTACTGGCTTCTCCCATTCGCTGTTGAATCTGTTGTTTGAGTTGTTCAGCAACTTCTTGCTTGAATTCGATTTCAGTACGCAAACTGACCATACCGACAAATGCAGTAGATAAACCAAGGTCCTCTGTCAAATTTATGCAATTGCCCGAATCGTGTGGATACAAAGCACGGAGTGCCTGCCCCGCAGAATCAGACCCATCCACAGGTGGCTCAATATCCTGTTCAACGTAATGCCAAAACTTGCGTTCCAGTTCTATAAGCCGATCAATCAGTTCATCGTCACGCTCAATCCGATAAATCCTAATTTCTTGTCCGCAGATCAGCACACAAACATCTGCATTTTGTTTGCCTGTGACTGCAAGTTGGTGTTGTACCTGACACTGGATATATTCGGGAACACCATCGCGCCAGAGTCGTGAGCCAAACTCCCCTGCAGTTTTGCATTCCAAAATCTGAACATCGTCATTACCGACGATGGAATAGTCGATATTCGCCAGCATCCAGTTTTTATCTGGATCAGGATGTTGTAAGACTGAGTTGATACGACGGACTTTATGACCTGTGCGTTTGGTGTAATGCGCTGCGACAATTGGTTCAAGAATCGTTCCCCAGTACATCGGAGAACTTTCGTCATTGGGATCGACTTTAGGCAAGTTATGGTCTCGTCCTGTTTTGATCATCCAGAGTTCAAGCTGGGATTGATAGGGATTTAATCCAACTGCGGCAGCGGCATCACTACTGCCAATGCCTTGCTTACGGACACTGAGCCACTCGTCTCGGCTAAGGTCTTTAGTAGAAACTAGACGAAGTGCTTTGGGATTCGGCACAGGCTTACGGGTGGATGCTGGGAGTGTCATTGATGGTGAGATTGCTTGATTCATGATAGGGTTCCTGTTAAAAATGAGTTCGACAAAAGATAAGCCCGACCCAGCATGTTGCTGGGTCGGGCTTTTTGATGTATTTGAGATAAATGAATTAAGCCGCCATTAATACAGCTTGCTCTAGCGCTTTCTGTTTAATGGCAGCGCCTTGACCAAACCATGCGGAATCTAGTCGATGATCGCTACTACGAGCTCTGCGTTCAAAGTCAATAAACTCAGTCACAGCGTTTAATAAACCAAATGCTGTTCCTTTTGCCGAATCAAGATCAGCACCTTTACCACGACCTTGATAGAGTTCTAGTGCTTTAGTCATCGCACGTTCGTTGGCTTGACCCAATGATTTTGAATTGAGGTTTTGATCGCTAAAAACACGAAGGAAGTAGCGCTCCGCTTCAACAGATTTCACCTTACGCTCACTGAGACCTTTCATGCGATACATAAAGTCATCCCATGATGACACTGAGATACCGAGTTGTTTCTTGACGGCTTGGGGATCAAAGCTGGTGCTATGAGGAACTTTAACTGCTTGCGCACCGCCAGCCAGAGCAACGGCTAAGGTGTTATTGCAGACTACGCGAATGCTGGTGAATTGGGCGGTTGTAGCCAATGTACCATCACAGGCGGTTGCCAGTAAAACGTAGCCATTAGTCACATCCTTGCCTTTCAGTGCAGTCGATTGACCTGTACGTGCTAATGCCCAGATTTTTCGACCACCTTTAAGTACGCCTGCGGTTTCAAGTTCAAAGCCTGATTGCTCAGTCAGATCACGATAGAACTCTAAGATGTCTCTAGGTTGTACAACTTGATAGCGTTGACTAACAACAGACAACGGTACATGGGTGTCTGAGCGAAAGAGAACCTTGTTGTCCATAAAAGCATGGATAGATCCTGATGTGCCACTAGCTTCGGTCATATAGCGTACTGGAGATTCTAATATTTCCCAGTCCATGCCTGCCTGTTGTGCCCAGACTTCAAGAGGTTGATGAGGTGACAATTGATTTCCAAGACCATGCCAAGGGGTTGAACCTGTAAAAGCCATTGTTTCGATAAGATGTGCCATGATGAGCATCCTTTAAATGGATTAAATAAATAGCGCGCACGGCAAAGCGACCGATTCAAGTCAGTCAGAATTTAGATCGTGCGAATGAGGATTAATCAGAAGAAAATGCTTAATAAGATAAGCACTTAATATAAAAATCTAATCAGTGATGGTCGCTGCTAAAGTTATAGCCACACGCGATACAGTGATAATTATCAAGGATGTGGTCATCAATGACCTCACCAAGCGCTGCACCAGTTGCATAGCCCGTAAGTCCTCCGATTAAACCGCCGATGATGGCACCAGCAAGACTGCCGACTGGCCCTGCGACAACGCCTACGGCTGCACCGATTTCGGCCCCGCCCATTGCACTTGCTGCACCACTCGCGGCACCTGCGGCTGTTCCAATTGCGCCACCTGTACGTTTACCATGATTACGGGCTTCAGTATGGTCTGAATGACATCTTGGACATGTGATAGACATGGAATATTGCTCCTGAGAATATTTAAGATTTGGATTTAAGAAATTTGAGGCATAAAAAAGGCTTGCTGGATGGCAAGCCTTTGGGTTTATTGCTGAAACAGTTCAGTGATGTGTATGTTTCATTTAGATGATGTAGATCTGAAATTAAATTGATTTATCTGATTCTTAAAAATTAAGTCTATAAAGTGTTTATTTTTCAAATCACTTAAATAATCAGCCCACGCTTGCATCCTCTCCGCCCGCTCATCGTAGATACTGACAAAAAATATAATTTGAATTCAAATACCTACAATTGCAATCCTATCAGTTTAGGTAAAGCATCCACTCCTTTTTCTCGTAAATCGTCTATACAGTCTGACCATTTTTGCATCATGTCTCGACGATCATCTAACCACTTTCCACGATGATACGCTGTACCATTAGGAGCTTTCACTTTATGGGCCAGTTGCATTTCTATATATTCCATCGGTTGCTTTAAGCGCTCTTGCAATATTGTTGCCGCAGTAGCACGAAATCCATGAGGTGTTTGCAACCCTTCGTAGCCAATATTAATCAAAGCATTTCTGATCGTTCCAGAACTGATACAAGGATCTTTAGCCCCATAATGTTGCGCGGGAAAAACATAAGGATTGTCGCCCGCAAACATGCGCTGATTTTCAAGAATCTGTTTGACTTGCTGAGACATTGGAATAATCGTTGTTTTGAGGTTTTTCTTATTACGTTGCTTGCTATGTACAAACTCGATATAACCACCCTCTAAATTAACGTTCTCCCATTTAAGTTTTCTTAGCTCATTAGGTCGAACGAAAATATGAATGGACAAAATAAGCGCATTATAGACTGTAGGCGTTCCACGCTCGCAATATGACCACATCGCCTTAAGCATGGGAACAACATCTTCAGGTTCAGTCAAAGCTGCATGATTTCCTCGCTGAGGTGTTGGCACCAGCAGATCATCTGCAGGATTTTCCTTTATGATTTTTAGTCGGCGAGGAATTTCTAAAATTCCGCACAGCATTCCCCTGACACGCCTAGCAGACTCAATCGCGCCACGCTTGATAATTGGGTTAATGACTAGATCATCGAGTATCGCTGTGTCCATGGACACTACAGTCATCTCACCTATCTTAGGTAAAATATTGACCTTTAAGTGCCGATGATCCTCTTTAGTATCTTTTCCTTCAATTTCACGATTTTCAACCCACACATTCGCAAATTTCTTGAACTGGGCAGCATTATTTTTGACCTCAACCTCTTGGTTCTTCTTCTGTTCATATGGGTCTATGCCCAAAGCTAATTGCTGATTGAACTCAAAACAAATCCGTTTGGCATCGGAAAGTGGCAAAGTTGGATATGATCCTAATGACTTGGCAAAACGCTTGTTGTTAAACGTATAGCGATAAATAAAGTATTTGGCACCTGTAGGATCTACACGCAAATGCAACCCATCGCCAATCATCAAAGTAAATGTCTTAGCTTGTGGCTTAGCTGCATCCACCTGCTTTTGATGTGAAATCGGCTTCTTTTTGGATATTGATACTTCTGCATTCATGGTACAAAAACCTAAAAATTGGTATAAGAATTCTAAATATTTTCTCTTATACCAAACTTTATACCATTTTTTCTTGGATTGGATAGGATTCGATTGTATCGATATGGACAACAAAAAGCCCCAAGCATTGATAACTTAGGGCTTTTAGGACTAGCTTGGATCATTTAGTACAACAATTTGGCGGAAGCGGTGAGATTCGAACTCACGGAGGGCTCACACCCTCGTCGGTTTTCAAGACCGGTGCTTTAAACCGCTCAGCCACGCTTCCAGAGGTGCATAGATTAGCGATTTCACTGTCAAAACACAACTGCAAAACGCTGATTTAACGACCTGTTAGTTAAAATTATACCTATAATTTCCTTCCCAAGTATCAAAGCTGCCCGAACTAAACTGAAAACCCTTAACCATAGCGATTAATTTGCCTTCAAGTTCGCCATTATTCAGATCACTTGAAACAATACTGGCGCTAATCACATGTCCGTCTGGAGCAACTTTAAGATGAACATTAAATGCACCTTGCATAGTCGGATCATCATCTAAGGCTCGCTTAAACGCAGACTGCAAACGACCGGCATTTTGAGCCATGATGCGTTTCACATCATCGCGGGTTTGACCACTAGCATCACCTTTACCGTTACCCGCCGCACCAGTGCCGCTTCCTTTGATCTTACCGCCACTGACATCATCAGTGCCACGACCTGACAAGCTGCCAGTGCCACGACCTGTTTTGTCACCATCGGTTGCAGAACCAAATTTCACACCTGATTTTGCGGATCCATTGCCGCCAGTACCGCCTCCGCCAGGACCAAGTTTGACATCAGGACGGCCACCTTCAACGCCACCTTTAAGCAAACCACGACCTTCGACGGCTTTTGGATTCGAGCTAGTGCCATTGGTTAAGCTACCAATCGCAGTACCCAACCCTGTTGCAGCAACAAGACCTTGTGCACGCTTCTGCGCGGCTGCATTGATCTCAGCTTGGGTTGGGCCAGTGTTATGCGATACAGCAGCAGGCGTATCAGTAGGCACAGGTGTAGGATTAGGTGACGTTGCAGCTTGTTTCGTTGGACCCGCATCCGCTGTTGCTCGTGCAGGACGCACCGTTTGCACTGGTGGTTTATCAGGCGAACCCGCTTGACTCGGCGCTTGCGGTTTTGGCAACGGATGATTCGGCGCAGCTGCACGCGGTAGTGCTTTTGCTGCCTCAGGAGCCCCTTCCTTCTCTTTTGGTTTAGGTGGCGGAGGTGGCGGCACGGGTTTTACGATTGGCGCTGCCATTTCCACAGGCGCGAGTACAGTGCGCTCAGGAATCAACTTCACAATCATAGGAACATTGATCAGGGGAATCACCACACAACATAGTATAGCGATGATTCCAAAACCAACATCGGACTTACGGAATTGACCATAATCCCACGGCAACCAGTTTTTTGCAGTCACTTCTACACCATCATGGTGAGGCAACAAATCAGGTGCTTGATTCTGAATTGGGTTAGGCATTTTTCTTCGCCTCCTTATTCACGGCAAAAGCGACCCGACCAAAATGCTGTTGGCTACACACAATCATCACTTGATGCAATATTGCATACGGAATATTTTGGTCGGCCAAAATAATCACGGTGCGTTCTGGGCTGCCATTAACCACTTCTGTTGGTTTAAAACGGGTAGCTTGCTGCTGTAATACGCCAGCTAACGGGCCAAAATCAATTTCTGGATTCGCCGATGGATTCGCTGGATTGGTTGTTGGCACCAACGTTTGAACAACTCTTTCATTAATACGAATTTCATTCTGGGTCACAACCACAGTCAATGATGACAGTGGTGGGGCATAAGAACTTGAAATCGGCAATGACACTCCTTTAATGGAAGGAATTTGGGCTTCACCCTGAAAACCAACTAAAAGGAAACACACCAACAAGGTGAAAATATCGATCAACGATGTCAGTGTTAAATGCGCGGTATTCTGGCGCCGCGCCATTCTGCGTTTATGGCGACGAATTTGTGATAGTTTCAAAGCGTCCCCTCCACACCAGCTAACTGCACATTTGGGAACAGTGCATAACTATTACCAGTATTTTTGCTTTCTACGACGCGAACCGCATCGATCGTATAAATAATATCCTGATACGTCACAGACTCATCAATACGCAATGTCGCGCTGCTCACAGCTGGATATTGTTTTTTCACTTCAACTAACGCTGCATTGAGCTGCGCATAATTACGACCAGCTATTTCGCCCAACTGACCTTGTCCGCGATTATTAATCACGATTTTGTCTGGATAAACGCCAATATCCAATGTCAGCGGCGGCTTGACAGCAGCGCTCGCACTTTTTGGCGCGCCATCACCTGGCTGATCAACATTGAGCACATTGACTTGGGTAAATACTGCATTGACCAGCAATGACGGGATCATAATCACCATCAAATTCATGAATGCGGTGAGATCCAACTCAACTTCGGTGCTCCGATTACGACGACGCTTGCGAATCGACATACATACTCTCCCTTAAACTCGCTATCGCCTGACTATTCTTAAATGAGCGTTATCCGCTCTCATGGGTCAGATGATTAACGAGTTGGCAATGTGCGACGGATCGAGTTCTGTACTTTCATCGCAATCATTTCCAAGCTTTCAATAACTTGTTGTGTATAGCTTTGCAAATAAGTAAATGCCAATACCAATGGAATCGCAGCACCCAAACCAAATGCGGTGGTGTTCATCGATACCGCAAGTGCTGCAGAAAGCAAATCACCTTTTTGTGCTGGATCAGCGTTAGCAACCGATGCGAAAGCTAAGATCAAACCATGAACGGTACCCAAAAGTCCGAGCAATGTTGCAACGTTTGCTAACGTTGAAATATAACTGGTACGCGCCTCAAGACGTGGAATAACTTCAAGCAAACCTTCTTCCAGTGCGCCTTCAACGTGGTTCATATCCGCGCCGCTCGCTGCTGCGCCTAGACCATAATCAAGCACACGACCCGCTTCGCTTTCGTCATCTTTTACCGCATTAAACGCGGTTTCAATACGACCCGCTTGTACATCAGGTTGGACACGTGCCCAGATATCACGGCTACGTGAACGTGCTTTGCCAAGGGCATATAGACGCTCAAAGAAAATCGCCATACCGATAATGAACACAACCATAATCGGGTACATGAAAAAGCCACCCACCTGAATAAACTTAATAAATTCCATATTCGAAACTCCTAACTGTTCGTTTTTAAGATGTAAAAATCACAATGTAATACTAAAACTACTCGCTGCTCATCAGAGACCAATCTTTGATGAGCAAATAAATTTCCATTTCTATGAATCTATTTAAAAAAACCTAGATCATTTTTTGAATTACTTTTGATCAACCGATTGATTCAAAATTGAGGTATAGCGAATTTCGCCAGCTAACCGATCACGATCCGTTGGAGTCAGTGAATCTTTTAGCGCAGAAAATTCCAAAATATTTTTAGGAATACTGCCTTCTTTTTCTTGCCAAGGCATGATGTTGGTCACCATCGGTAAATCAACTTTAGCGACGATATCAGTTTGACCAGCAAGCGATGAACTATTACTCGTCGTTGCCTTGGCTTTTAATTTTTTACTGACGACTGTCTTGGTCGAATCACCTGACGATGGTGCTGCATTTGCAACACTTGTCATCGCAACAATACTAGTGGCAACCATCGCGAAGGCGCAAATTGTGCGTATGTGAGTCATGATTACTCCTTCTATCCTACTTAAAATTGTTGCTTGGACAGTTGCCACTGCAACAACTTATCGGTCACGGGGTTATTTTCTGGAGATGCTTTTGGTGCGCTAGGAGCTTCGGTTGGTGCAGAAGCAGTAGGCGCCTGATCAGTGCTATTTGCTCCAGTACTTGCGGCAGTCGCAGGCTCAACTGCTGGAGCAACTGCTGGAGCAACTGCTGGAGCAACTGCTGGAGCAACTGCTGGAGCAACTGCTGGAGCAACTGCTGGAGCAACTGCTGGAGCAACTGCTGGAGCTGTAACGGGTTTAGTGAGCACGGTCAACGGAATTTTGAGTTCCTTTTGCAATAAGTTCACCCACTTCTGTACAGCTTTATCTTCTGGATTAATGATCAAATAACGTTGATATGCAGCAAGTGCTGTCGCCTGATCATTGAGATAAAGCTCATTCGTCGTACCAAGCATATATGCAGGTTCAGCGCGTTTTACTGTAGCCGTTGGGCGTAGATTTTCAGCTTCACTTGCAGCAAAAGCTTCTGTCGCATCCTTAAACTTACCCTGACGCAACAATGCAATACCACGATAACTTTGAATCAATTGAATATCGCTATCTGCAGGAGCTGCAATCGGTGTAATCACATCCGCAGCTTTGCCTTTTGCACTTTCAATATTATTAATCGATTTCTTTAAGAACGATTTCTTAGGTGCAGATTGAGCTAACACTGGCTGAACAGTTTTTTGTGCGGTAACTAATAACTGATCCAAATCCGTCAACGCTTGCTCAGGTTTTTGGTCAATCGTAGCCGCGACGCGTGTCAAATTAACATCTGTTGCAGGAATCGCTGGCATTTTGACTGGACGCAAATAACGACCTGAAGATAATGTTGCCAAAGCATCAAAGCTTTGTGCAACCCATGTATCCCAAGTATCTTGTGCAAGGCTCGCATTCGCTTTATGCCACTCGACCGCTTTATCTTTCAACGGTTGAGTTTGCTCTTCGATAGCAATCTGATATTGCTCTGCTTCAAGGTCACTCAGACCTGTAGGCGCTGGTACTTTCAGCACACCTTGATAGAATCGTGCAAAACTGTCACCCATGACAAATTGCGATTGTGTCACATATTCAGCAACCTTCAAATCCAGAATAGGCTGTTGACTTTCAAGCACTTTCTGAAGACCTGCTTGTTTACGCCCTACACTGTCTTTTAACGGTTGGCTCAATGTGATCGCACGATACTGTTCGATCAATGGTGCAGTTTGAATCGTCAAACTGCGTGCTGCGAAATAACGTAAACGCGGTTGAATTTCAGCTGGTGCAGACTGGAACTGGCTACGATAGAACTGAAGTTGACGAGCTAATTCTTGTTGCTGAGCTGCACTATCTTTACGAATCACAGACGCTTGATAGAGACGCTCGCTGGCTTCTAAGCTCTGTGCCAATACCGCTTTTGGCTCTTTCATATATTGCTGATAAAGTGCTAACTCGCGTGGATTATTTGCAGCCACCTTACGTTCACTTTCAGCCGCCAACCATAATGCAGCCAAAGCATTACTTTGTTTGTCTGCTGCTGGTTTCGCATGATCACGTTGATAAATCTTGAGGTAAGTTTGCGAAGCACCCGCCCAATCTTGAGCAGTTTCTTGCAGCTTCACGATGCGCTCTGGAATCCCTTCAGCTTGTGCACTGGTTGGGTACTGGCTGTAAAACAGTTGTAACAATGGCAGCGCTTGCGGTGTCTCACCGTAGAGCATCGCCGCTTGATAATTACTATCTACTTTCACAGCAGTATCTTGAGTCACTTCACCCGCTTGCTGATACAGTTTCAACGAAGCATCTAAGTTGTTCGCCGCTTTAGCAACTTCAGCTTGCTTATACAAACTGGCTGCACGTTGATTTTGATAACGTGTGCGTTCAGTCGCATCGATATTTGATAATGCTAATACTTGGCGATAGCTGCTCTCTGCTTCGCTCCACTGCTGCTGATCGAAGTCAGCGTTGGCTTTCAAAATACTTGCAGTTTTGGTGTCGCTCGAACTCAAGCTAGGTAATGCCAACACACGACGCGCCAAATCATCGACGATATCAAAACGCTTACGATCTAAGTATTGCCCTGCCATTGCTAATAAGACAATTGGCGAACTCTTATCAGCTGGGAATGTTGTGGCATATTGTTCGCTGCTCGCGCGCTGTAAATCGAGCCACTCATCTTGTTTCTGAGTAGGTTGATTAGCCAACTCTTTAGCATGTGCTTGATAGGACAACAGCGCAAAATAACCCATTTCACTCGGTTTGGCCACAGGTGTTTTATAGGCCAGCGTTTCAAAGTAAGGAATTGCATCCTCAAACTTTCCGCCGTTATATAACGCTTCTGCCAAACGTTGTTGAACACGCATGATATCCGCTGGCTCTGTCGCCAATGCCAATTGCTTATGATACAAATCAGCAGCATGTAGATAGTCAGCAGTCGACTTCTGAGTTTGACCAACGGCATCATAATGCTTCGCTAGATCATCCAACTGCGACTTGAGTGCTGGGCGTAGTGTCGCCTGTAGTTCAGGGCTTGCAGTTTTAAAGTAGTTTTGATCGACATCGTAACGCTGCACGAAGTCATTTTTCGAGCGGATAATATCTGTTGCAAAATTCGCTTCTTTATAGACAGCAATTGCATCCGTACTGAAAACAGCCGCTTGAGCATCCTGCGGATGACGCTGAATAAAGCCTTCATACACTTTTGCAATATCAAGCAATTGTTTCTGTTCACGATAACGATCACCCACTTGGCGATACATTAACGCTTCTTCATCAGTCAACGGCTTACCATCATAGTATTTTGCCAATGCAGGTACGCCACCTAACTGAACAAAAATCGACGATAACGTGCGATAACTGTCTTGCAGCAATAATGCATCGCGTTTATTTTCCAATGCACTCGTATGTAAGCTATCAATTAAACGTTGAAATGGCGGAATCGCTTCTTCAAAGCGTCCATCTTTATACAAAGACCATGCATAAAAATACTGCGCTTGCTGCTTATATTTACTCTCACCCACATTCAGAACAGCTTGATATTCTTTCGTCGCAAACTGATATTGCTTGCGATTAAATGCAGCTTCAGCGATCCGGAAATGGGCTTCCGCTGCATAAGGAGAATCTGGGAAACGTTTCAACATTTCGCTCAGCACTGCCGCCGCATCATCGGCCTGACCTAATTGGTCGTGGCTACTTGCCAACTCATAATACAACTCTACGCTTTGATCACTTGCAGGCGTAGATTTAATCTGCTCTTGATAAAAATCGACACGACTTTTAAGTTCCGCATTTTCATCTGCGCCGCCCAACTGTTTGCTTTTGATTTTTCGGGCAAGGTCTAAATAGGCATTGATGGCTTTCGGATCACGGGATTCACGCGCTTGCTTCATCATGCGATCATAAAGCTGCTTATCAATGCGCGCCTCTTCAGCCGATGACAGTTGCGGGGCATGAATCGCCTTGGTAGAGGTTTCTGGCGTTGCGTTTTCCAAGTCCGCAAGTGTCCCTGTCAACGCAAAGGATGACATTGATACGGCCTCTAAACTTAATAAAGCCAATAACAGCTTGGATACCGCACGACGCATATAAACTATCCCTGATCTTTTAAATCTGTATATACAAAAACTTAAATAGAGAAATGACTACCAGCAACCCGCAACGAGAAGATCAAATCAATGACTACTCGCTATCACGCTTCTCTGCTGAACGCCCACCAGTCACACGTTGCAAGCCCAGCAAGGACTCAGTTAAATAATGGTCGATCTGTAGCTGTTTTTGCTCAAGTGAAATTCGGATCTGAGCAAGCAACGCCTTTTGATCTTGCGCTTCTGATTTCTGGAAATCAGACTTCACTTTATTCAACAAGCTCCGCACAGCTTTAATATCTGTTTGGTCTTCTTTATTACGAACTTTAAGCGCTTCAAGAACCACTAACTGCTTTTCATAATCAGCTAATTTACTTTGCAACAACTGGGTTTGTTGTACCTGTTGCAAAATCGTCAGAATTTCACTGCGCTCTAATAACTGCGCCCACACACCCGCCAGTGGTGTCTGTGGAATCTTTGGTAGTCCGAGCAAAATTGGATCAGATGCCTCAACAGGGAAAGTTTTTAGCGCATCCAATTTTTCAAGATCGTGATCAAACTGCGTTAACTTCGCAGTTTCTTCCTTGTAAATCTGAATCGCTGCACGATAGCGATCGACTGCATTCGGATCATGCTGATCTTCTAAAGCACTCGCCGACAACAACCAACCTTCCTGTACCAGCGGATCGGATGGATTTCTTTTAGCCAATTCATTCGAAAAATTAAAACTACGTGAGTAATCTTTGAGACGGTAATAAATATGCGCGCTGGTTAATAATGCTTGGTTGCTATATGGGCTATCCAACTGCACATTACGCAGTGCGGTTTTTGCCAATTCTGGCTCATCACGCAATAGTCGCAAATACGCTAAAGACAATGCGATTTTGTCATTCAAATTAGCTGCTTCACGCGTTGTGATCGTATCGTCTTTTAAGTCTCCGCCTGACAACGCACTCTTGGTAAATGTCGATCCATTTCCAATCTCACGCGACTCAATCAAACTTGGTTTATATTTTTTGCTATAGCTAAAGCTACTCGACCAGCCGTTCTGCTCAACATTCGGATCATAGCCTAAAGGTTTATCTTTCTCGGCAACTTGGTTCGATTTTTTATTACCCAACGCCGATTCCGAAGGTTTGATAATCGGTCTTAAAGGCGGCATTTTATCTTTCATCAGATCATCTAAAATGCGTGTAGCGAATAGCTCGTGCTCTTTTTGGATCTGAATATCTTGCGGTGTCAATTGTTCATCTTTTTCAAGATGTTTTTTCTGCAATAAAGACAACGCTAAATTGTAGCGAGACAACTTACGATAATAGCGTATCGGTGTCTGGAAGCTTTGCAACGCCTCAATAGCATCATCGGGATGATCGGTGCGCGCCAAAATATTGGTCACCATCACCATGCGTTCGCTTTCTTGCTTCGGTGACAATAATGTTGGCGGATCTCGCAAGAAGTTGAGCGCCAAAGAATCTTGACCCGTTTGGTAAAGTAACTTACCAAAGTTTAACCATGGATCATTACGATTATTGGCTGTAACATCACTACCGCCAGCACGCGTCAAAGCAGCAGATGCTTCGCGAGGCAAGCCATATTGAGTATATAAATTACTCAGCATGGTGTTACCCGTACCAGACGAATTAAATGCTAACTGACGATTAGCCAGCATAGTGGTCAATGCATCATAAGGTTTGCCTTGATAATACGAATACATCACCTGAGCAAAAGCTGGTTCACGCGCATCTCTACGTAGTTCTAGTGGTGTTGCCTGTGCCGCGCTCATTGAGAACACCACAGCAAGTGATAATGGACCTAAACGCTGAATGGATGGCAACATCATGACACTCTGAAGCACCATATTAATTGTATTATTTTTCGTTGTAATTCGCTGCATAAGCATGTTCGACGACACCGTTGACCGACGTAAATTAGTCATGCTGACTCCACTCAACCAACTTCAATGGAAGTTCGCCAACCCCTGGATGCTCAATCAATTGAATACCCAAAATATCTCTAGGAACTGTTTTAGTAAATTCAATACGTTGGGTTATTTTTTCACGATTAGTTTGCAGCACAGTCACATCAAGAACATGCGCACCGACTTTTAAGTTGGCATCCATGATCGTATCAGCACCACCTTTAAGCAGCGCATCAAGTGCAACTTGATCATATCGTCGATCTGGCAATGGACGACCATCTAAGCTGACCTGAACACTATTCACAGTCAGCTTACTTTTAGGGGTCAAACCAAAGATCAATTGCGTTCTCTGAGGCAGCAAAAGACGCTGCTTGAGATGCGCTAAATCGCGATCAAGCTGAAGGACGTCAGACTTAGCATCTTCGAGGTTACTAGGCGCTGGTGGCGCTTCATCGGCAAATACAGGATTGCACAGCGAGTACATAATGACTGCAGTGGCGATCAAGGCTCCATGCCAATGTAAACCTGAAGAAACCAATCTTAAACGCGCCACACGAAGAAAATCATGGGATAAGCGGTGTTGGATAGGCTGAATCATGTCATCTACAAATTTATTATTCCTAACATGAATTAGGACACAAATATGAGGGATAAGTCAAAGGCAGAAACCCACATTTTTTTCATAAAAACGCGATAGTTTTTAGAAAAATAGGTTTTTTGCTCTAATTTTTGAGTTAAATCTAAAAAGCAGCAAAAAAATCGATTTACGCGTTTGACCACATTCGCAATAAATTATGATAAACCCCCGTCAACTGCACCAAAGAAGGATGCTCAGAAGCAACCGTACTTAACTGCTGTATCGACTGATCGAGGTCAAACAATACGGTTCGTTGCGCATCTTCACGCACTAAACTTTGAATCCAAAAGAACGAAGCAACTCGCGCACCTTGCGTCACGGGATTAACTTTATGCAGACTGGTCGATGGGTAAAGAATCATGTGCCCCGTAGGCAATTTGACACTTTTGGCACCATACGTATCTTCGATCAACAGTTCCCCGCCTTCATATTCGTCAGGCTGGCTCAGAAATAATGTGGCAGAAATATCGGTGCGCACGCGTTCAATCACGCGTTGTCCATCTAGACTCTGTACATCACGAATGGCGTTATCGACATGCAATCCAAAGTGCCCACCCGATTGATAACAATTAAACAATGGCGGAAATATCTTGAGCGGTAATGCCGCTGAAATGAACAACGGATTTTGATTCAACGCATCCAAGATCATAGCTGATAATTGCTGGGCAATCGGATGCTCTTCAGGTAGCTGTAAATTAAACTTCGCTTTTGCAGACTGATGTCCTGCCGTAATCTTTCCATCCGCCCAATCTGCCTTACTCAGCATAGTACGGCACTGCACAACTTGCTCATAGGTTAATACATTTGGAATTTGTAGCAGCATAGCCTTCACTCGAATCTAATAAAAATGATGCGCACTCAACTTACTTTAACATTCAAAACAACAGTATTCATAAAAAAAACACCAGCGCCATATGAATGGAACTGGTGTTTTATCGGATTAGATTAGAAGTTTAGAGACTTTACATTTCCAATCCAACCCAAACTCGATTTGTGATGCGACCACACATTAGAAGTGATAGTTCAAGTTCAGCACTGCTGATCGTGTGTCACCTGGAATCGCCCAACCATTGTTACGAATAGCTGTGTAGTACTCTTTATCAAACAAATTCTTCACGTTGAGCTGTGCGCTAAATTGGCGTGTGAATTTGTAAGTCACAGCTAAGTTATTCACAAAATAGCCTTGTGATTCTGCCAATGGAATCGTAGTACGACCCGCATATTTAGCTGGAATATTGCCAGTACCAGTACCTGTAACCAGAATACCTGCATGCTGTGACAAATATGTAGGACCTTGGTATGTAATGCCGTAACCCAATTGCAGCTTACGAGTCACATCATAAGTCGTCCACAAGCTTGCTGCCATCTCAGGCACGTTCAGCAAAGGATCGCCTTTAGTGAAGTCAGCTTGCGTACCATTCACACCACCCGCTGCGACAAAGTCAGAAGAACCTTGTAGAACTTCACTACGCTGTGCAGTCACGTTTGCAAATACAGACCAATCATGGGTCAATAAACCTGCCGCACCTAGCTCGATACCACGAACACGCGCACTGCCATCCAAGGTTTGTGAACCTGAGGGATTGTTTGGATTTGCTGGATCAGCAACTTTATAGTTACTACGTTCAGTATCAAACGCAGCCGCAGTTAATGACAGCTTACGATCTAACAGATCCCATTTGGTACCAATCTCATAAGTGACCGCTGTTTCCGGCTTCACATTACAAGTATTTGTAGCAAGTGCAGTTGAAGAAGCAGCTGTTGTTGTACATGAAGTACCACTGACTGTTGCAGCAGAAGGAGTTTTTGAGTTGCTATATGAAATATAGAAGCTCGCTGGCTCGATTGGCTTGTACACCAAACCTGCTTTGTATGACCAAGTTTTTGAACTATCTTCAACTGGTGCAGCGGTGATTGCGCCGCCAGTTGCTGGTGTTGCATAAGTTAAGGTTGTCGCTTCACCATTGCTACGGTCATAACGTACGCCCACATTAGCCAATAATTTCTCACTGAACTTCGCAGTATCAAACAGATAAACCGCTTGATTCGTCAATGTACCGGCTGTGGTCGATGATTGAATGTAGTTATACGGACCAGTGTAATTCATTGTTGGCGAATTAATATTAATAATCGGCAACACTGGATTCGGCGTTGCACCACCTGGTTTACGGAACACGTTACCAGTGCTCAAATCATAGTTCTCGCTCGTCAAAGCTAAGCCAGACACTAAGGTGTGCTCAACACCTACAGTATTAAATTTCCAAGTCAAATCAGTTTGATTGCTCAGTAACTTATTGGTCGTATCACGAAGATTACCGCGCGGATTACCACTAGGCTGGAATGTTCCTGGCGCCATACCTGCTGTACAGGCTTGATAACCAGAGACATTAGTTTTGATCACACCAGCAGCAGTTGCGGTTTGTGACCAACCTACTGGCGATAAATTATCATTAAGACAGTAAGAACCCTGCGGTGCATCGACAATCGTTAACTGCTCAACTTGCGCAGCTTTTGCGATATTACGCACAGAGAAATGATCGTTAAATTCATGCTCAAACAGCGCAGTCAGAGAATTAACCGTTGACTTCTGCTTATCGACATTGGCATAGCCAAAGTAACCACTTGGATCAATACCAGGAACTGCACGACCGTTGTAGTAAGGCACGCCATATTGCGGAGTATTGTTATCCGTTTGATATAAATAGCTCAGTGTAAAACGAGTCGGAGTACCGAGACCAAAAGTAATCGATGGCGCAAAACCCCAACGCTTCATATTTTCGACATCACGACCTGGAACGTCGTTTTGATGCGTCATTAGATTTACACGTACAGCAGTAGTCTCATCAAGTTTGCGATTCGCATCTACAGTCGTGCGATAATAGCTATCAGTACCAATACCTACACCAATGTCAGCAAAGTTTCTGTTTTCTGGAGTCTTACTGACTAAGTTGACTGAACCGCCGATTGAACCTGAACCTGAGTTTGTTGAGTTAGACCCTTTCACTACTTCAATTTGCTGAATATTGAAAGGGTCAGTCCGTGAAAATTGTGCACTTTCACGCATCCCATCGACAGTAATGTCGTTGCTTGAATTGAATCCGCGAATGTTAATTTTATCGCCGAAGCCACCACCGCCCTCGCCCGCACCAAAGGTGATGCCTGGCACTGTGCTCAGGATTTCACGCAGGGAAAGCATGTTTTGATCTTCGATGACTTTTTTATCCAAAACCGTGATGGTCTGCGGTGTATCACGCAGCGGTTCTGTGTATTTTGGAGATTGTACTTTAGTGATTTGATAGGTTGGTTTGTTGCCAGCACGAACTTTAATCGTCGGTAATGTCGCCTCAGCGCTCACTTCCTGTTGTTCTGCCGCCATACCGATGCTTGGCAATGTTGCCAGCGCTAACATGACAGTTGAAACTTTATTCGGGTTAAATGATTTACCACTCTTGCGACCAGCACGTGTACTCATGAACAAAATCCTTAAACTAAAACCTAAATGCCGGCTATGTCGTGCACTTTTTAGTGACTAGTAAATGAGTTACTAGCAGAAGAACTAAAAACCACGTCACTCACTATATTCAGCAATAGTAATGGTAATAGTTCTCATTTGCAAAATAAGAATAATAATCATAACCACAAAACTTACAATGCGCCCTCATTTCACTACAATTCAAATGAAGCCTTAATTAGATATAATTATTAATAATCAATATTATAGTTAAGTTAAATATTTGATGACCTACACTTTTCCTCCTACATTCAACTTTCGTCTCAATATAGCCATAAAAAAAGCCATCTGGTGATCATCACGAGATGGCTTTTAAGCTATTTCCACACTCTAAATTGCAGACAAATCTTTTAAAACGTCACACGTAGCCCTGCTTTTACACTTCGACCAGCTTCTGGCGCAATGTCACGCAATATCGAACTAGCATAACGAATGTTTGCATTAGTCAGATTATCGCCTCGTAAATACGCCAACCAAGTATGTTCACGTACTTGAAATGGATAAGAGGCAACTAGATTTAACCGTGTGTAGCCGTTGCTTGGTAAATCATAATCAGGAACTTGAGTCTGCGTCCACGCATGCGTGACTTCCACACGAGTTACTAAACTATTGAGATGATAATCGATCCCTGCCGTGACACGTAAAGGCGATATGCGCGGCAATGGTTGTCCAGTCGTGCGATTTTCCGCATGGGTGTAATCTGCACGCAAATCGACATTCACTTGTTGCGCATCCACATCTGACTTCCAAAGTCGCGCCTTTCCTTCAAACTCGGCACCATAAAACTGAGCAGAAACGCCAGTATAGACTGCTTCGGGTAAAGCACCATCGTCATTGCGCCCGACAAAATCACCGTCGTCATTACGGTAATTTCCCGTATTTAACTCTGCGAGATAATGATTAAAATGGGTGTAATACACACTGGTTCTTGCACGATACGCGCCATGCTCAAAGACTAAGCCTAAGTCAGTTGAAACTGCTTTTTCTTTCTGAGCATCTTGATTGCCGACGAGATACTGACCTGTCGCGGCATGTGGGCCATTGGCATATAACTCATAAAATGTCGGCGTACGCTCGGTATAACTCACATTCGAAGTCGCAGACCAAAACGTATCAAGCTGATACACCGCACCCAATGAGCCGCTGCCTGCAAGGAAGTCACGGTCTTCAGCACTGGCAAAACGAGGATTATTGAGACTATTTGGCGAATAAGAAGTGCCTTCAAGTCGCCCACCAAGGCTCAGCGTCAATGGCGCATTCACCTTCCAATTTTCTAGAAAAAAGACTGCGGCGGACTGCGTATCGGTTTCTGGGACAAGCGCCTCGCTGCCAAGTGCCGAGAAAGTCGTATTAGCAAATTGCAATCCAACAATACCATCCAGTGCACCCCATTTGGCAAGGTGCGATTCTATCCGTCCTTCATAGCCTTGATTCTTGAATGTTGTCCCAACATCACCATGATCAACTTCTTGATGTTGATAATCGGTGTAGGCAAAATTCACTTTCACATCACGAATGGGGCCCGACAAATTCTTAATTTCTGACGCAAAAGCCAGCTTGGTTTGATCCATCTTCAAGCGCACGCCATCTTCGGCAACCGAGCCATAGTCCGAATCAAAACTGGATAATGACAACCCTGCGTAATTATCATCCCAGAAGTAAGAACCACCAACAGAACCACCATTCGCAGTACCATCACTATTAGGTAAACGATTTTTTGGTTGATCTAAAGCAGGGTCATCAAGCGCGCGTTGACGTGCTGAATGGGCAAAATCAGGAATATTCAAATCAGCGCTTTTCTCAGCAAACGCATCAGCATGCAGGACAAAATTACCCAGACCGCTTTCAATCGTAAATGCACCTTTACGGTCATCATTGGCGCTGGATAAACTGGTTTCAGCTGAGCCTTGAACACCTTCAATTAGCTGACTTGGAATTCGATTATCAAAGGTATTCACCACCCCACCCACAGCATTACCACCGTACAACAACGCCGCAGGACCACGTACTACTTCAACCTTATCAATCGTCAACGTGTTTTGCGGAACCGCGTGATCATAGGACAAAGATGACGCATCAATAATCCCAACGCCGTTTTGCAATAAACGAATACGATCGCCATCCATACCGCGAATAATCGGTCGCGCCACCCAAGGGCCATAGCCTGTCGTCGATACGCCAGCCATGCCATTCAACATCGCACCCAATGTATCTGCACGCCCAAGCACCAAATCACGTCCAGCCAGCACCGTTGTAGGCGAACTGGTTCTTTTGGATTGCAAAGGATTCGCCGTCACCACAATCGTCGGCAGAATGGTTTCATGATCATCAGGGTATGCAGGTGCGCTAATCGCTGGTGCGTCAGCGGCAAAAACAACGATTGGCGTCAACGTGAATGCAATCGCTAATGAAAGCGGATGAAGCGAATAACGCATGGTAATATCTCATTTAGTAATAATACAAAAGCATTTAGATCAATCAGTGCACGGATAATGCAACCCAATAACAATAAATCGATATGTTATACTATAACAATAAATACAAGACATCAAGCGTTAATAAAAAGATGAGACCTTGTGGAATTCAAAGATAAAGCAGCACTATGGCAACAATGCTATATTGACTAACACTGACATCAATCTGTTCAATAATGAGTTTTTCCATGCGCCCAACGGTACTTTGTTTCTCTGGTTTAGACCCTTCAGGCGGCGCGGGTTTACAAGCAGATATCGAAGCCATCGGTGCAGCGGGTAGCCATGCTGCCATCGCATGTACCGCGTTAACGATTCAAGACAGTCAACGGGTTTATGGTTTTGAAACAGTTAGCCCTGCTCTTTTAGATTCACAAGCACGTGCTGTGCTGAATGATGTACCTGTCAAAGCGATCAAATCGGGCATGATCGGTAGCACAGAAAACATTGATGTGCTTGAAAAAATACTCAAAGAAAACCCGCTGATTCCTTACGTCCTCGACCCTGTTTTAGTTGCGAATAGTGGTGGCAGTTTGGGTGATCCTGTGACGTTGATTAACGCATTTAAAAAGCTCATTCCACTGGCAACATTGATCACACCGAATACAGTCGAACTGCGTGCGCTTGCAGGTGAGCAAACCATTCATAAAGCCGTGGATGTTTTATTTCAAAATGGTGCACGTGCGGTACTGGTCAAAGGCGCGCATGAACACGAAGCCAATCGTATTCGCCACTGGCTCTATGTCCGAGGAAAAGATGGGCAAGCCGAATGCATTACGCAGTCCATTTGGCAGCGTATTGACGGTGAGTTTCATGGTTCTGGATGTACGCTTGCGAGCAATATTGCAGGTCGATTAGCGCAAGGGCAATCGCTGATAGAAGCTGTTTCTCGTGCAGAGTTGTGGTTGCATCGCACGTTACTTAAAGCGGATGAGCCGCATGAAGGTGGACAGAAGATTCCGCGGCGGTTTTGATTTCAATCTTTACAACGAAACCCCAAAAATGTAGGGGACGACCTGTGGTCGCCCCTTTCCGATTCTAAAACCACGTCAAAATCAAAAGCGGGCGACCACAAGGGTCGCCCCTACAAAAAATAGCTTCTTGGTATTTAAACCACCTCAGCCTCAATCACCTCAAAGCCATGGGTAATCTCAACACCACCCAGACTCAACATCCGACTGGCTGAACAATACTTATCCGCAGACAAATGAATTGCCTTATCGACCTGTTTATCTTTAACGCCACGTCCAGTCACAATGAAGTGCAAATGAATCTTAGTGAACACCGCAGGAATATCGTCCGCACGTTCAGCCTGTAACTCACACCGTACATCGGTCACATCTTGACGGGCTTTTTTCAAAATCGTCACAATGTCAAAAGCTGCGCAGCCGCCCAAGCCAAGTAGAATGAGTTCCATTGGTCTTGCACCACGATTTTCACCACCGTAAGCAGGCGAACCGTCCATCAACACTTGATGTCCGCTTTCCGATGTCGCTTCGAAGGCAACACCGCCAACCCACTGTACTTTTGCTTGCATACAACTGCTCTCTTTCGCTTTTTTTAAAGTGACACTAATGATACATGAGCACACATATTTTCTTATACAATTTCACTATGTATAACTCAGAAACTTACAAATTATGATTGTAATTTAAGGTGTAAATATCTTAAATTATTCAATCAACACAATGTGATATAGACGTCACAAACAGGGACTTAACTTGTGACTCAGATCACACAAACTGGCAAATAGATCATCTATTTTCACTTCTACCACGTTCCTTCTCAAGTAAATGAGAGGATCCATTTTTCCAGAAGCAGTGACAGCTAACATGACAATGACCACATCAGCACCAAAAACCAGACGCAACGCGCCAAGACTTCCAGATAATTTGTCGCCTTCGCTACAAGCATTACTCAGCCAAGCGCCGATCAAAACCTATGCCGCACGCACGCCAATCGTGAATAAAGGCGATGTGTCATCGTCAATGTTCTTCATTGTGAGTGGCTCGGTAGCAATCATTAGCCAAGAAGAAGGCAAACGCGATATCGTACTCGCCTACTTAAATGATGGCGCTTTTTTTGGTGAAATGGGATTATTTGAGAATCAGCCATTACGTACAGCACTGGTTCGTACTCGCGTTCGCACAAACATCATCGAAATCAACTACGAACAATTTTTGGCATTTAGCAAAGAGTTTCCTGAATTGCTGTTTGACCTCTGCTCACAGTTGTCATTCCGCCTGAAAGAAACCACACGCAAAGTCACCGACTTGACCGTACTGGATGTCACAGGTCGTATTGCACGTTGCCTGCTCGATTTATCAAACCAACCTGATGCAGTTCCACGTCCAAACGGCACGCAAATTCATATTACGCGCCAAGAGATCGGCAAACTGGTGGGTTGCTCACGTGAAATGGTCGGTCGCGTCCTCAAAACACTTGAAGATCAACACACCATTAAAAGCAGCGGAAAAACGATTCTGATTTATAAACCAGAAGCGTAATTTTAAAACTCCTCAGCTAAACAAGCCCGCTAATCATCATTTGCGGGCTGGCGTCCAATCTGTGGACTATTGGTCGGCATCGGCTCAACAGTACGCGCCTCACCTTCTACTGTCGTTCCTGAAAAACCACTATGCTGTGAAAAGCCGTCTTGGCTAAACCCGTCAGGGAAACCATGCTGTCTCATCTGCTCCATCATCGCTTCTTGCACAGCGTGTTGACGTTTCGCCAGAGTCCGCATAGCAGATTTTTGCACAATGTGTTGAACAGGTGGCAATAACAGCAATAAGGCAACTGCATCAGTGAGTAGCCCAGGAATCACAAACAACAACCCCGCCAACGCACGTATCAATGCAGGTGCAAAATCGGATGAGTTTGCATTCAATTGAAATCCACGAAGTCCCTGCGCACCATGTAATTGCGGCAACGCGCGAAAACTATTAACCATCAACGACATTCCGAAAAAGAATGCTGCAATCGTCCACAAAAAAATCCACCAGCCGCTAATAAAATGAGCGACCCAAACCCACAAAAAAATCTCAATCGGTGGCAACAAAAATAACCACAGAAAAACCTTACTCATCTTCATATTCCTAAGCAACGAATCTTCAGTCCCAAGCGGATCATAATCTCACAATGATTTATGATTTCGCATGTCGATTATGTCAATATATGGGCTAATTTCTAAATTTCACTAGGCAATGTGTATGTCTTTGATTATCGGCATTGATCCAGGCTCTCGAATGACGGGCTATGGCATCATTCGCAAAGAGGGCAACAAGCTCACTTTTGTCGATGCGGGGACCATTCGCACAGAAACGCCGACCATGCCTGAACGTTTAAAGCGTATTTTTGAAGGTATCACTAGCATCGTCGATTTTTATCAACCGACTGAAGCCGCGATTGAACAAGTGTTCATGTCGAATAACCCCGACTCTGCCCTAAAACTCGGACAAGCACGCGGCGCAGCAATGACCGCTGTCGTAGTCAAAAATCTTTCTGTGGCCGAATACACCGCGCGTCAAATCAAACTCTCTGTCGTCGGTTACGGCGCGGCTGAAAAAGAACAAGTTCAAATGATGGTGACGAAATTATTAAACTTGAGCATCACTCCCCAAGCTGATGCCGCCGATGCGTTAGCCTGCGCCATTTGTCATGCGCACGCCTCCTCTAGCAACAATAAAATGCTCATGCTGCAAAGTACAGGCATGTCACGTGGGCGCGGACGCTGGCGCTTGCCAGGGTAATTGAAGCACTGAATATCTCTCATGACTAAGCAAAAAACTCCCTTACAGCCTGAATTACGCAGTAACCCTGCCGCGCTCAAAGCATGGATTCAAGCAGAAGCCCAAGCATTGGGTTTTGCACGAATTGGTGTGACCTCACCGAATATCGAAGAACAACTGCCCTATCTAAAGCAATTCCTTGCTGATGGTTTTGCGGGTGACATGCACTATCTTGCTGACAATATCGAAAAACGCGGTGACGCCAGCCTCTTAGTTGAAGGTACGAAAAGTGTCATTTGCGTACACATGAATTATCTGGTCGAGCCTCCGCCTCATCGCTATGTTCCCGATGAACCCAACCAAGCCATCGTCTCTCGCTACGCACGCGGTCGTGATTACCACAAAGTCGTTCGTGGGCGACTCAAACAACTGGCCTTACGCATTGAACAGCAGATTGGTGAATTTCAATGGCGACCATTCGCTGACTCTGCGCCGATTTTAGAAAAACCACTCGCCGAACGCAGCGGACTTGGGTGGACTGGAAAACACACGCTTCTTATTAATAAAAAAGCTGGTTCGTTTTTCTTTTTAGGTGAGTTATTAACTGACTTAGATTTGCCTTTTGATAGCCCCGCAACAGAACATTGCGGCACGTGCAGCGCCTGTATCGACATTTGCCCGACTCAAGCGATTGTTGCGCCATATCGTTTAGATGCTAGACGTTGCATTGCCTATTTAACCATTGAGTTTAAAGGCAGCATTCCTGTAGACCTACGTCGTGGCATTGGCAATCGCGTGTTTGGTTGTGATGATTGCCAACTCGTTTGTCCGTGGAATAGCTTTTCCCAACTTTCTGCAGAAATTGACTTTCAAGCACGCCATCAACTCGACCAACTGAGCCTACTGGATATTTGGCAGTGGACAGAAGCTGATTTCCTTACCTTTACCGAAGGCAGTCCATTACGACGTACAGGCTACATTAGCCTAATGCGAAATATCGCGGTTGGTTTGGGTAATGCGCCGTTCCACACACACATTATCCTTGCGTTAGAAACTCGCCTAGGGCAACTCGGTGAATTGGTGGATGAACATATCCTGTGGGCGCTTGAAGAGCAGCAAGAGAAAGCGAAACGGATTCTTTGATTCACATGAGTTTGGAGTAACTCAAGAATAAAAACGATCAACACATAATCCATCGCATTCAAAAGTATTCATTAAGATCAAAAGCAAACCCCTCCTAACCTCCCTTTGCAAAGGGAGAAACAGTTCCCTCCTTAGAAAAAGCTATGTCTGCGTTAACAGTTGAAAAATAAAATAAGGTTTATACTGGTTATAAAATAGACGGGAGGCTAAATATCATGAAGCACTCGGACTTTAATAACTGGCTAATCAGCCTTAAGACACTGAGT
>JANYEL010000141.1 GCA_025363155.1 Moraxellaceae bacterium | reverse complement strand
TAAAGTGGAGCTACATCATGTCAAAGGTTTGCCAAGTAACCGGCAAGCGTCCAATCGTTGGAAACAACGTTTCGCACGCAAACAACAAAACCAAACGCCGGTTCGAACCGAACCTGCATTTCAAACGTTTTTGGGTTGAAGGCGAAAAACGCTTTGTCCGTCTACGTTTAACTGCAAACGCGATGCGTATTGTTGATAAACACGGAATCGAGAAAGTCATTGCTGACTTGCGCGCTTCTGGTCAAAAAGTTTAAGACTAATTTAGGAGCTCTCAATCATGCGTGATAAAATTCGCTTAGTTTCAAGTGCTGGTACTGGTTATTTCTACACCACTACTAAAAACAAACGCACTATGCCAGAAAAAATGGCGATCAAAAAATTTGATCCAACCATTCGTCAACACGTTATTTTCAACGAAGCTAAAATTAAATAATTTTAGCTTTAGTAAAATAAAGTTGAACGTAAAAAAGGCTCATCATTATGTTGAGCCTTTTTTATTGCCTTAAATTAAGTTCCTTTTAAAAAATCTAATGACTTCGATCACATAAAGCGTTATAAAAACAAGCCTCCACCGCAATTATTTATCGTCAAAATTTGTTATATTATTCAGCAGCTCATTGATTTCACTACACGTTAACTTAATACACGTAAATCAGTCACAGCGTCCAAAACTAAATCTACTTCGCATTCTGTTCTTATTTGATTCAATCACACTTTACGATTGTCTCGCATTCACTGGAGTACAACATGTCACATGATGTCAGTCTGATTGTTCTCCTTGCTATGGGCTTTGGCCTCGCCTTGGTTTTCGGTTACCTTGCAGCGCGTTTACGTTTGCCTCCCCTCGTTGGCTATTTAGTCGCGGGTATTATCATTAGCCCGAACACGCCTGGCATGATTGCGGACATGCATATCGCCAATCAGCTGGCTGAACTCGGGGTGATGTTCCTGATGTTCGGCGTCGGCATGCACTTCTCGATTCAAGATCTACTGTCAGTGCGCCGTATTGCCATTCCTGGCGCGATTTTACAGATTGCGGTCGCAACCCTCATGGGAATGGGTTTATCGTGGCTATGGGGCTGGAACTTCGGTTCTGGGCTCGTGTTTGGGCTGTGTTTGTCTGTTGCGAGTACGGTCGTGCTATTGCGCGCACTCGATTCGCGCGGACTGATGGGGTCAGTGAATGGACGCATTGCCATTGGCTGGCTGGTGGTTGAAGATTTAGTCATGGTCTTGGTGTTGGTTTTACTCCCGCCTATGGCTGTGATGCTCGGCGGCGTATCTCCTCACGTCATCACAGGTAGTGAACAAAACATATGGCTGACTGTCGGCATCACGCTGGCGAAAGTCATTACCTTTATCGCACTCATGCTGATTGTTGGGCGACGTGTATTTCCTAAATTCTTATTGCTGGTCTCAAAGACAGGTTCGCGTGAACTATTTACCTTGTCCGTTGTCGCAGCAGCGGTCACGATTGCCTACGGTTCCTATGTGTTATTTGGCGTGTCATTCGCGTTAGGTGCATTCTTTGCAGGCATGGTTGTTCGTGAATCGGACTTTAGTCATCGTGCTGAAGAAGAAACGTTGCCGCTACGCGAAGTGTTCTCGATTTTATTCTTTGTGTCAGTCGGCATGCTGTTTAGTCCATCGGTTTTGATTGAACATCCGTTGCAAGTTTTGGCTGTTGTTGCGGTCATTGTGATTGGTAAAACCATTGCGGCGATGGCGCTGGTTTTATTCTTCCGCTACCCACTGAACACCGCGCTGACGGTTGGTGCTAGCTTGGCTCAGATCGGCGAATTCTCGTTTATTCTTGCTAGCGTGGGGCTCTCCCTCAAGTTGCTGACCTTAGAGGGTCAAAATCTCATTTTGGCTGGCGCATTGATCTCAATTAGCTTGAATACAGCGATCTTTGCGGCAATTGAGCCAGCACAGCGCTGGATTCGCGCACGCTCACATTTGGCCCGCAGACTCGAACGTAGCGGCGATCCATTGTCGATGCTGCCAATGAGTGTCGATAACGAATATCTAGACGGTCAGGTTGTGCTAATTGGACATGGCGCGGTCGGACGCCGAATCGCGCATACGTTTAAAGAGCAAAATATCCGCTATGTGGTCGTCGATGAAAATCGTGACATCATCGAATCTCTCCGTGCGCAAAACATTCCTGCGGTTTCGGGTAATGCCTGTGAACCTGCAGTGCTCATTCAAGCGCATATTGCACAAGCGAGCCTACTTGTTGTGTCTACTGCGGATGTGTTTGATGTGCGCCGAATGGTTGAGATTTCGCGGATATTAAATCCAAAAATCGAAGCGGTGATTTGTACCGATAGTTCTGGTGAAGCGGAGTTACTCGAAAAAGAGAATATCGGCAAAGTCTTTATGGCAAAACAAGCACTCGCCGATACGATGACAGAGCATGTCTTCAATCGACTAGGCAAAGAACATTTAGCTAAGGTGTTGCATGAAACAGCGGGGCATCATTAGAAACTAAAGAACACTGAGCGGAGTCGAAGTGTGGAGCTTAATCGCCGCGCACTTCGACAAGCTCAGTGAGCTATTTCAGACACTTAGACATAAAAAAACGACACTCAATCGATGTCGTTTTTTTAATATCTTTAAGAAAATAGAATACTTAGCTGTAATGCGCTGGGCACTCGTCCATGACTTGAGCATGCCATTTTGCTGACTGCTGTTCCATCAATGCAGACAGAGCCGCTTGAATCATTTGCTGACCAATCGCTTGCAGGGAATCGCCCAGTGCCGCTTGGATTTCATCAGAGAATTTAATCGTGACTAATGGCTCTTTTGAGGATTCTGCACTCATCGCATCTTGAGGCGATAATGCAAGCAAATCAACAGCAACATCGTCCGAAGTAGCATCATCTTCTGCAAAATCAGCAGAGCGCAATGCAATCACACCAGCTTGTAACTGTACTAACTCAAGTACGGTTTCGTTTGGCATAAACATTTCAGTTTTACGAATAGCAGTCATCTCTGCACCTCAATCCATTTACTTTTCGGTACTCACCGAATCGTTTTGTTTTAAACATCCCAATGCGTTACCTAAAACACTCTGTATTTTTCAGGTTGTTTTACATGTAACGCAACAATGCAGATATTTACAGGATATTTCAAGAGGTAATATGAGTTTTTTACCAATTATTTTCAATTTTTTGTCAAATAATTGGCAATTTAATGCAAAAAACTTAGAACTCGACCATTTCGTTGCGGAAACCATCAATAAGTGATACTAATTCATGATGCCATTCACGCAAAATCTGAATATCAGGCAACCAAGCCAATGGGCTGTGAGTGACTTTAATAATGAGGTTGGATGAGGACTGTTCGTCGTCAAATACAGGTTCTGGCGGCTCTGGTGCATAAGTACAAGAAGCGAATGCACGATTCAATTCAGCAATAAAACCTGACTTCGCTAAACCTTCCATAATCGCGATTTCTGGGGACACTTGACCACGCAGTGCCATTTTTTCTTTGACACTGGCAAATGTGGGATGACGATCGGTCAGTTTGTAATAGCGCACCAACTCTTGCAGGAATGCCAACACAGCGCCATGCAAATGAAATACTGCCGCTTCACGCGACGCCTGCGCAATTTGTGCATTCTCTGCTTTATCGGCTTGTGAGGTAGAGAGACGTGCGAAATACAGTTTCTGATTGGTACGGTCAGCATGATAGCGAGCGACGCGAGACATAAGCACTTCCAAACAATTAAGAGATTGAACAAGGCAACAAAAAAACGATTCTATAAAAACAATGTACCGCCTCCCAATACATGGTGGCGGTACATGAAAAATCAAACAACAATCAAAGCACTGATTAACGAAATACGATTACGCTTCAACCCACTTCCCGTCTGTGTAAACCATTGACCACTTGGTTGGCTTACCATCATTTTCAGATGCGACGTATTGGCTGGCAGTCTTACGACTGAACTTCAGGAATGCAGGATTGCCATCGGGATCAGTATCGGGTGCACTCAGCAAATACATATGCTTCGGATCCAACTTATCCTTCACCGAACGTATTTCTGCAATGGTCGGCGCACGCGTTTCACGAATTTTCGGGAACTTACTAGCAGCAAGGAACATCCCCGCAGCGCCATCACGCAAAATAAAGAAGTCATCATGCTTGGTCGAACGTAGTTCTGGCATCGGAATCGCATCAGCACGTGGTGGCGCTGGTTGGCCACTTTTCAGAACTTTGCGAGTATTTGTACAGCTACCACAGGCGAAGTAAGGACCAAAACGACCTGTCTTCAACTGCATTTGACCGTCTTCACACTTGTCGCAAGGAATCGTCGGGCCATCATAGCCTTTGATTTTAAATGAGCCTTCTTCAACAAGGTGACCCGAACAATCTGGGTTGTTACCGCAAACATGTAACTTACGACCACCATCGATGATATAGCTGTCCATCGCGGTTTCACAAATTGGACAACGTTTCTTTGCCATCAAATCTGCAGTTTCAGCCGCGCTACCATCTTCGCTGTCGTTACTAGTATCTTCGGTCAATGCCGCAAACGACTCCGCTGCTGCAAGGTTAATAGTCCCTTTGCAACGTTCTTTCGGCGGTAAGTTATAGCCAGAACAGCCTAAGAAGACGCCTGTTGAACCCGTCCGAATTTGCATAGGGCGCGCACATAACAAACATGCAACTTCACTGACTTCAACAGGTAGATTACGACGCATACCTTGATCTGGATCTTGTGACTGGGCACGAACGAGTTTCTGCTTGAAGTCGCCATAAAACTCATTGAGGACGTTTTTCCAATCGCGCTCGCCGTCGGCTACTTTATCGAGTTGGCCTTCGAGCTCAGCAGTAAACTTATAATCCATCAGATTAGAGAAGTTTTCCGTCAAACGATCGGTAACGATATCACCCATTTTTTCTGCGTACAAACGACGATTATCGAGTTTTACATAACCACGGTCTTGTACGGTGGAAATAATCGCCGCGTAAGTAGACGGACGACCAATACCACGTTTTTCCAGTTCTTTCACCAAACTCGCTTCGGTAAAACGTGCTGGCGGCTTGGTGAAATGCTGACTCGGATCGACTTTGACCAACTCAAGCACATCACCCGCTTTCACGGTTGGCAATAACAAATCATCGTCTTGTTTACTTGGCGCTACGACTTTAGTAAAGCCATCAAACACCATCGTACGACCACGTGCGCGCAACTCGACATCAGCCGCTTTCACGGTGATGTTTGACGATAAATATTCTGCTGGCGGCATTTGGCTCGCGGTAAATTGACGCCAAATCAGCTCGTACAACCGCTGTGCATCACGCTCAACTGTAGTGAGTTGATCACCAGACAAGGCGATATTCGACGGACGAATGGCTTCATGCGCCTCTTGTGCGCCCGCTTTATTGCCATAGAAATTCGGTTTCGCTGGCACATATTTCGCGCCAAACTTGTCTTCGATATGGCCACGCACCATCGCCAACGCATCATTACTGATGAACGTCGAATCAGTACGCATATAGGTGATATGCCCTGCTTCGTACAAACGTTGCGCCAGAATCATGGTTTTCTTCACCGAGAAACCTAGACGCGTACTTGCCGCTTGTTGCAACGTCGACGTGATATATGGCGCGGTTGGATTTACTTTGGTCGGCTTATCTTCACGCATCATAACGGTGTAAGTCGCAGGCGTGATCTTCGCCACGACCGCATCAGTGTCCGCTTTATTTTTTGGCTTGAGTGCTGCGCCTGCTTGTTTGATTGCCTCCAAACGAATCGGTACATTGCCCTTTTTGGTGTAGAGCGTATCGGCAAACACTTCCCAGTACTCTTCAGGAATAAACGCACGAATTTCACGTTCGCGTTCAACAACCAATTTCACTGCAACCGATTGCACACGACCTGCAGATAAACCGCGTGCGATTTTTTCCCACAGCAGTGGCGATACCATGTAGCCAACCACGCGATCAAGGAAACGACGTGCTTGTTGTGCATTGACTTTATCTAAGTCTAAACGACCCGGAACTTTAAACGCAGCTTGAATTGCATTTTGCGTGATTTCGTTAAAAACCACACGCTTATACTTATCTGGATTACCACCAATCACTTGCTGTAAATGCCAAGCAATCGCCTCTCCCTCTCTGTCCAAGTCGGTTGCGAGATAAATTTCATCAACTTGCGCGGCAATCTTCTGGAGTTCGCTGACGACATTTTCTTTGCCCGGCAGCACCTCGTAGTGCGCAGCCCAATCATTTTCTGGATCGACACCCATGCGATTGACCAAGGCATTACGAGATTTGATTTCTTTCTCAGCAGCTTTCTGTTCATCGGTCAGTTTTGCTTTCGCTTTTGCATCGACTTTTACCGCTGGCGTTTTGACTCCACCGCCACTCACAGGCAAATCGCGCACATGACCAATACTCGACTTGACGATATAGTCGCTGCCGAGATATTTATTAATCGTCTTCGCTTTTGCTGGTGATTCGACGATCACAAGCGCGCGAGGTTTTTTACCTTTTTTGGCTGACATATCAATGACATTATCATCCTCTACGTCTTTCGCCTTGCTCGCCTTAGGCGCACTTTTGGCTGTACCCGTCTTAGAGGTAGTGGTACGCCGTCCCGCTTTAATCGTATTCGTCGTGGTCGAGCGTGGACGGGTTGCCATTCTTGAAGGCTCCAAATAAAGATATGATTTAAAAAATCGTTAAACAACAAAAATTTCGTATTCAGTTCGGATTAATGAAAACTCTAACTTAAAACTTTCTTCAATCGCTCTGCAAGTTCGACAAGAACTGATTTCATGGTTTCAAGTTGCTCGCCATGCAAATCAACTTCTTCATTCCAATAAAACCCTGCACTATTCGATTGAACTTCCAGCGCTTGAATGCCTTTTAACCGAGTATCGAGGACAACATCCTGCAATACGTTTACGCCTTTCTCAACATTTAATCGCCCATCCACTACACGCGCTTGCATGTGTGCATGCATAGATTGCGGCAACACCACGCTGTAATACGCCACCATGCCGCCTGGTTTACCTGAGTAAGTTGTATGTTTAATCCATTCAGGCGCAGCCATCAGTCGAGGTAAAAAACCCAACTTCCTCGCACGATCACGCATTTCGCCAAGGGCTTTTTCACGTGGGCTGATACGCACACTCATGAATGAGCCGAACATAAACACGATCACGACAACAATAATCCAAAAACCAGTATTCGACATGATCTAGCTTCTTTAATCAGTGGCAACTTGAACAATCCACTTCAAATCGAGTAAAAGGTTCAAATCCACTTACATTGTCATTATTCAACCCAAATTTCTTGACCGACGGTCAGAATTGGCTGGATAAAATTTTCAAAATCTGGAGCATTTTTCACATGCTCTTTTTTAGTGTGCAGTAAACCAAGATTTTCGGCAAGGCTTTGTGTATGACTTCTCGCGTCACTTGTCAATTCTCGGTCTGTAACATCATGATCAAGGGAATGCACAACATGCCGCAAAACCGCGTTCTGACCTAAGTAAACTTTGCCATCTTCCTTACGCCGCGATGATGCTAAAAACCTAAGGAAACCATCTGTTTGCTGCTGAGTATCTGGATCTAGACTCGGAATGACACAGCGCGAACATGGTTTAACTAAATCAAAAATTGCATTATCAATTCTAATACTGCGCCAACTGTCCTCCGCAAACGGTTCACATGCCCCGCCCACAATCAGGTTAGGACGGAATCGGCGAAAATCAATCAGTGCACCCCATTGTCTTGCTAATTCATCCAGCGAACTTTGACTAACTACCAATAAAGGAAAGCCATCAGAAAACGCTGTACGATGTCCAAGTCCTGCATAGCGTTCATCAACCACACGAATTGCATTTTCAGGGCAATAGACCAAACGAACGGCCTGCCCCAACGCTGATGACAGCCATAGATCAATCTCTGGCTGAACCCCAAAACAATCCGTCACCGTATCGCCCCAAACAATCGCCGAGCTCAAATGATTAGGATTGGCTTGGGCAATAAATGTTTGCTCATGCAAACTGATCGTTAATTGTTGTCCATTCGCCACAACATATATTGCACCGATGGGTGGGCAAGTACGCTGACTCAAGAAACTCCCAGCGGCATCAATCAACACCCAGCGTCGATCTTGCTCTAACCCCAAAGGATTCATTTGCGCTTGAGTCAAGGTAATGCCTTGCGCGGATTTAAGCGGATAATGATGGAGCGACGCGATGTGTAATGGCTGAGGCATAATCTTATTCAAAGTCGTTTTTAATGTGGGATGTGATTAATTCTAGGGAAACTCAATGATCAAAGTACAGTGCCGCAACTAAAATACGTGTCATTTTGAATCCTATAAACATAAACAATTGATTAAACTAATAAAAATATTAGTTATCCAAACACCATCCCCATGCTTATCCACAGCTTTTGGGGATAAGTGTTTGGGAAGTAAAGATAATAAAGTGTACTGGATGCAATAAACTCAATTGCACGATTTTTTTAAAATCAGTATGCTTAACCACATAAAAATAAGCCAATGGCAAACATCAACCACAATAACGTTTAAATGGATGCAACATAAAAATGGAAATTAGAAAAGCAAAAAAAAATGACTCTGGAAAAATTGCAGAACTTATCTACAGCGCAGGTCCTGAACTCTACGATTTTATTTACTTAACCGAAAAAACCCATCCGCTCAACTATATTCGTTTTGAGTTTGAATCTGGTATAGGTTTGTGTGGTTATAAAAATGTCACCGTCTTTGTTAAAGATGGCGTAGTCGTTGGAACAGGTTGCTTCTATAGCGGGAAAGAATACAAAAAACTGCTCGCTGGCACGTTCGTGAACATGCTTAAGTTTTATGGTCCGATCAAAGTATTACCTGCATTGCTTCGAGCAAACCACACCGCCAGTCTGATTAAAGAACCGCGCCATAACGAGTTATATTTGGCGAACTTTGGTGTGAGTCCTGAATGCAGAGGTACGGGCATTGGTAGTCGTATGGTTCAGGCACAAATTGAAGCAGCGAAAGAAAATGGCTATCGCATATTTTCCTTAGATGTTGCAGACACCAATCCGAAAGCTGAGGCGCTCTACTCTCGCCTTGGGCTTGAAATTGTTGATTTCAAGAAATTTTCTGGGCGTCGAAAAGGCATGAAAGTACCGAATACCAAGAAAATGGAGCTTGTGTTGTCATAAAAGCTATTCACTTGGCTAATTTTTGACTCAACCATATCTAAGTAATTGATTTTAATAATACTAAATCGAGTTATCCAAATACTTTCCACATGCTTCTCCCCAGCTTTTGGGGATAAGTGCTTGGGGAATATGGATTATTTTTACTCGTTAATGCATCAACTCAAAATATATAAGTACATTGATAATTTATATAAAAACATATATAGTGATTTTTCATGAAAGCCCTGAAATTTATAGGCTCAAGCCTAGATGATCTGCGTCACTTCCCTGCTGAGGCGAAGCGACAAGTTGGTTTTGAACTCGATGCAATTCAAAGAGGTCATGAACCTTCTGATTGGAAGCCCATGAAAGACATCGGATCAGGCGTACGAGAAATCAGGATTCATGTTTTGGGTGAATGGCGCGTGATTTATGTGGCTAAATTTGCCGATGCGATCTACGTCCTTCACTCTTTTCAAAAGAAAACTCAAAAGACGCGGCAAGAAGATATTGAACTGGCACGTCACCGCTACCGCCAACTTGAAGATAAATCATGACAGAACAAATTATAGAATCCACTGGCAATGTATTCGCTGATCTCGGCTTTGATTCAGCTGAGGCATCAATTCTGCAAATGCGCTCAAAATTGATGAATGATCTACGCAGCTATATTGAATCCAATAAATTGACCCAAGTTGAAGCAGCAGAAAAATTGGGAATCGCTCAATCTCGTGTTTCTGATCTGATTCGCGGTAAATGGGAAAAGTTTAGTCTGGAAATGTTAATCACGCTGGAAGCGCGTGCGGGTCGAAAAGTGTGTCTTGAGTTTGTGGCTTAGGGTACGCATTGTTCAATATTTGCTATCTATTGAGGTAGATATTAAAAGCCCAAGCTTTCCTTAAATTTTAAAAACGAGCAAGTGTTATACTTTTTTCTACAAAGGAGAGTCTAGTTGGCATTCTATTTACGAGATCAGCATGTAACAAACATAATATTGGATGCTGACACACTTCTCCAATTAAGTAATATCTTTGGAGAAAGGCTTACTCAGCTACATAATAATATTCCACTAGATGCCCCTAGTGTAAAAAAAGCTTTTTTCACTTATATCATTCGTTTTGACAGCAAAGGATACAAAGTATTTTCTTTTGAAGAATTAATGAAGTATTTCAATCAAGCACATGTAGTAGAAAGAATAATTTTCACAATTGAAACTGGGGAAGCACTATCTACAGGTAGAAATATAGGCGCGTACCTAGAACTATGCCTAGATTCCAAAGATCCAAATCGATGTACTCTAGTATCATCCTCTGATGATAAGGATTGGGCCGAAGCATCATTTGCAGCCACCTATGAAATACTCGCTAAATGCAAGACAAAAAATGGCGTACTTAGAAGCTCATGGACTAGTCTTGGAATTCAATTACTAGGAACCATCGTTATATTCATAATTAGCCTTTTAACTGCCGTTAAAATAACTCCTCACTTAACTATAGAAAATCCATTTGTAATTTCTTTTTTATTTATTCTTCTAATTCTTTCAAATATTTGGGGCTACTTGAACCAAACAGTTTTATTTTTAATTGCTAAATTATTTCCAAATATTGAGTTTATTCGTCCTAAAAAAGCACAACTTCATTGGATATTACAAGCTATTGTAGGTTCTGCTGCATTTGCAATAGTACTATATATAGTCAGCACAGCTTTTACATTTTTACTTAGTATAATCAATGAAGTAACCAAGGCGTCGACATAGTGATAAATTATGCCATACGATTTTAAATTTTATTAGACTTCTTGCATAAATCAAATTTTGATCAAGTCTTGCTTTGTGAGAACCTGAATTTTCAAACATTAAAAAATGCGTTGAGTTAATTTTGTACAATTATGCAAGAGGTCTATTGAAATTTAATAACCTCTAATAATGCGGAGGAACTTCATTCGCCGCATCAAACGTCTCAATCCCCTCGCCTTTGCCATTCGACTCAACGCGGCTATACAACACCTTAAATTGACTATGTAAATCCATCAATTGCTGCGCCTGTTGCGACACCGTCGCGTTCAAAGAATCCAATAAATCATCCAAAAACGCCACGCGGATCTCTAACTCATCGATGCGCGCGACCAGACGTTCATCTAAAGGTGCATCAACAAACTGGTGTTTGTCACAATCTTCGTTCATCATACCGCCCTTCATAAATAGTCTTTAGCATTGACCTGCCATTTTGCAGATCACTCAAGTAACAAAATCTCATACGGAAAAATAGTTTCATGGCATTGCTCACCCTACGCGACATTCAACTGGCTTTTGGCGGCCCTGCAGTACTTGACGGTGCAAGCCTCTCCATTGAACGTGGCGAACGCGTCTGTATCATCGGACGCAACGGCGAAGGCAAGTCTACACTGCTCAAACTCGCCAGTGGTGAACTCCTGCCTGACAAAGGTGAAATTGCCAAGCAAGGCGGTCTTCGCATCTCCATGTTAGAACAAGATGTGCCAATGACTACAGGTAAAGTTGCAGACATCGTCGCAGGCGGCGCTGGACCCATTGCCCAAGTTCTCATCGACTATCATCATGAAAGTGAAGCCTGTTCACTCGGCGATATGGACGCCTGTGAACGCATGAGCGACTTGCAAAGCGCGCTCGACGATGGTGATGGCTGGGCATTAGAACGTCAAGTTGAAACCATTTTGGGCAAAATGCATTTAGATGGCAATGCTGACCTTGCAGATTTATCAGGCGGTCGTAAACGTCGTGTACTACTCGCACGTGCATTATTGACCCAACCAGAACTCTTACTACTCGACGAACCAACCAACCATTTGGACGTTGAAAGTATTGAATGGCTTGAGCAATTCCTTTTGGATTGGTCAAACCTCACACTCATGTTCATCAGCCATGATCGCGCGTTTGTCGATCGTGTAGCGACACGTATTGTCGAGTTGGATCGTGGCGTATTGCGTGGTTATGAAGGTAACTATGCACGTTATTTAGAAATCAAAGCGCAACAGCTTGAAGCAGAAGAAAAACAAGCTGCTAACTTTGATAAAAAATTGGCCGAAGAAGAAGTGTGGATTCGCCAAGGCATCAAAGCACGCCGTGTCCGTAATGAAGGTCGTGTCCGTGCGCTTGAAGCACTGCGTGAAGAACATAAAGCACGTCGCAGCCAGCAAGGCGGAGTCAATCTCACCGTTCAAGATGCCAATCGATCAGGCAAACTGGTGTTTGATATTGAAAATATTTCTGTGGGTTATGACCAGACAACGCTGGTTAAAGACTTCTCTGCCATGGTCATGCGCGGCGACAAGATCGGCTTAATTGGTGATAACGGTGTCGGCAAGACCACACTGATTCGCGCTTTGCTTGGTGAAGTTGCGCTGCAAAATGGTTCAGTGAAAACGGGTACACAACTCGATGTCGCCTATTTCGACCAATTACGCAATCAACTCGATTTAGAAAAAACAGTACTTGAAAACATCAGTGAAGGTTCTGACTTTATTGAGATTAATGGTAATCGTCGTCATATTTTAAGTTACTTGCAGGACTTCCTGTTCTCACCAGCACGTGCACGTACGCCAGTCAAAGCATTGTCTGGTGGCGAACGAAATCGTGTGCTCTTGGCTCGCTTATTGATTAAACCATCGAACTTGTTGATTCTCGACGAACCGACCAACGATCTGGACATGGTGACTCTGGAGCTACTGGAAGAAGCGATTGCGAGCTATCCAGGTACTTTGCTGCTTATTAGCCATGATCGCGCATTTGTCGATCAAGTTGTGACCTCAACATGGGTGTTTGATGGTAAAGGTCAAGTCGAAGAATATATCGGCGGCTATAAAGATTACCTTGCTCAGCGCGAAGTCCAACAGCGCATGAAAAAGGCTGCACCTGCTGCTTTGAAGACTGTTAGTGCAACATCAGTACCAAAAGCATTACCAAAATCAGTGAAATTGAGTTATAAAGATCAAAGAGAATTGGATGGATTGCCTGCAGCGATTGCTGCACTCGAAGCTGAACAAGCCGCATTGGAAGCAAAACTCGCAGATGGCTCGTTGTTTAAGACCGATTCTGCTGCTGCGACCCTTGCTTCAAACCGCTTGGCAGTCATAGAACAAGAAATACTAGATCAATTAGAACGCTGGACGACCTTAGAGGCGGCTAGTCAAGGAGCTTAAAGCAGTATGAACAAACAGGGCATGGAGCGCTTAAATTTGACGCGTTCACGGACGACTTCGACGACTTTTAATCGCATTCGCACGCTGAGCTTATTGGGCTTTGCATCAGGCAGCTTGCTATTAGCAGGCTGTAGCGGCATGGATGTGTCAAAGAAAAACAGCCCGCAAAGTAGATATTTATACGATGCTCCTGCTCAAGCCTACACTCTTGACTTAGGCGCGCAGAACTTTCGCGGTAATGTGCGTCTACGTGACAGCTGTACGCCAGAAGGTTCTAGCCTCAATATCTATGATAATGCGGGTCGTTTCTTCCGCATCGATGCGGTTAACTTGATTAACAACCCGAATATCGTACTGCCTGAATTTGCCGATGACACCACGACTCGTGATGTGATTTTCCGTTACTACATGGAAAAAGTGAATACTGGCGGTCGCATTCTGCTCCAACGTAACGTGAATAGCCGCATGGGTTCTGCACTCTATGCGGTCGTGCAATCTGAAATTAATGTGAAAGATCTCAGCCAAGATTTGAACACGACGAGATTTATGGGTTATTTGATTGTGCGTCGCGGAAACATTGGCTATGTGCTTCAACATGAGCAAAAATTCTATCGCTCAGATCGTATGTTAGAAATTTTGGGATTGCTCGCTTCTGAAATACAAGTGCCTGGACGTTTACCGACCAATCGTAAACAAGAAGATAATCCACTTTATATCGACTTGAAAAACTCTACTCTTGAACAAATTGAAGAGTGGAAAATCGCTGCTCAATGTGGTGATGCACCGAAAGGCAAATGGTTAACGTTTGGTCCAAAAACCAGTGATGCGGTAAAAACAACTGCCGTTGAACAAACGCCAAATCCAGACAATGTAGAAACGGCTGTAGATTATACGAAGCCGACTGAAGGTACTGATTCATCTAAGGGATCACTCCTACATCGCATGTATAATAAAGTCGCGTTTTGGAAAAAGTAAACGTCCACCGTTTACTTTAGATCCACCCCTGTAATTTGATTCAGTGATGACCGTTATCTTATGAGTGTGAGTAGTACCCCGCCGTTTCAAGCCAAGTTCCTCATGCCGCAATTTTGGGCGATTTGGCTTGGCGTGTTGCTACTTTGGTCGCTTGCGCATTTGCCTTGGCGCGCTCAACTGTGCATCGGTAAATGGCTTGGCGAAGTGTTTTGGCGCTTGGCGAAAAAACGTCGCTTAGATACTCAGAAAAACCTCGCCCTCTGCTTTCCTGAACTTTCCGAAGCTGAACGGACTGAGATGAGCATCGATGTCTTTCGTAACGGTATGCTCGGTTTTTTTGAAAGCCTAAGTGCTTGGTATACTCCCCATCGTTTTAACGACAAAGTCTCCATCTCTGGTTTAGAACATCTTGTTGAAGCTCAAAAGCGCGGGCAAGGCGTTCTACTGCTCGGCGGTCATTACACGACATTGGACTTAGGCGGTTATCTATCCTCCCTGTTTTTCTCTGCATACGTGGTTTATCGCCCACAAAATAATCCGCTGTTTGAATGGCTCATTACCCGCGCCCGCGCCAATATGTTCGAACAGCAAATTGACCATGACGATATGCGCGGACTAATTAGCGCACTGAAATCAGGGCAAATTGTTTGGTATTCTCCTGATCAAGACTATGGCTTGAAACAAGGCGTCATGGCACCATTTTTTGGTATTCAGGCCGCGACCGTGACTGCACCCCGCCGCCTTGTCAAAATCAATAATTCAGCCGTTCTTGCATTTCACTCTTATCGCTCGAATGATCAAGAACCGCATTACCAACTGACCATCACGCCAGAATTACTCAACTACCCATCAGATGATCCAGTCTTGGATGCCACGCGCGTCAACGCCTTGTTTGAAGAACTGATTCGTGTGGCTCCCACGCAATGGATGTGGTTTCATCGTCGCTTTAAGTCACAACCCAAAGGCACGCCGTCTTATTACACCCACCCTAAGCCTTAATTTTAGCGGTTCAAAACCTAGCAACGATTGTCATTAAAATAAATGCGAGTATGCCAGCCATGAAAATCATTCAATTGGTTCCAGCACTGAATAGCGGTGGCGTCGAACGCGGAACGCTTGAGATTGCGCGAGCACTGGTTGCTGCGGGTCACGAATCGGTTGTGATTTCAGACGGCGGACGCATGGTCGCGCAACTTGAAGCGGAAGGCTCAAGGCATATCCAACTGCCGATTCACCGTAAATCGCTCAGTAGCTTATGGCAGATTCGCCCGCTGCGAAAAATCATTCAACAAGAATGTGCTGACCTGCTCCATGTGCGCTCTCGAATTCCCGCTTGGCTCACTCACCTCGCACTTCGCAAAATCGCAAGCAAAGACCGCCCCGTGTTGATTAGTACCGTGCATGGTTTTTATTCAGTCAGTCGTTATAGCGAAATCATGACGCGTGCGGATCGGGTCATCGCAGTATCAGATAGTGTGGTTGAGTATATTCAGCAAAACTATCCTGCTTGCCCCCGTGACAAAATCACGCGTATTTATCGCGGCATTAACCCATCAGAATTTCCACATGGCTATCAGCCATCAAATATGTGGTGGCAAAAGACCCTCGCCGAGTTTCCTGAACTTGAACACAAAATTTGGCTGACCCTACCTGGTCGAATTACTCGACTCAAAGGTCACGAGGCGTTGCTAAAGTTGGTTGCAGCGCTGAAAGATCGATTTGCCGTTCATGGGGTGATCGTCGGAGATGCCCATGAAAAAAAACAGGCCTATCTTGCCGAACTACACGCACGAGTTGAACAACTCGGCTTAAGTGAACACGTCACCTTTGTCGGGCACCGCAGCGATATCCGCGAATGGCTTGCAGCAAGTGACATCGTATTATCATTATCCGCTAAAGCTGAAACATTTGGGCGTACAACTCTAGAAGCCATCTCTGTTGGGACTTCAGCTGTAGGTTGGAATCGTGGTGGTGTCGCAGAAATTCTCAATCGTTGTTATCCGCAAGGATTGGTTGAAGCAGAAAATGAAAATGCACTCTTGCTGACTGTTGAGCAGCTATTATCAAATCCTCAAATGCCTGCTCCAGTACTTGATTTTCAACTGACGCAAATGACCGATCAAACCTTGGCTCTCTATGCCGAGATGGTTCAAACCAAGGAAAAGACGACTTAAGAAAGTACTGTACAAAGCGAAAAAATAAGAGTTTGTCTAGCACAAAATATAAGCTCGAATGGCAATTACTTGCGCATTCGAGCCAGAATATCTTTTAATTATTTTGCCTTTCTTCCTTGTGTCGTCTACTCCATGACAAGCTCACTTAAGAACTTATATCTGTCGGCTATTGACTCTTCCTGAGACAATGTCCTTATCCATTCCCTTGCCGACAAAATCATTATCAATTTTAATTGTCCGACATGAAATAGATACAAACCTCAATTAACGTAAGCCAAATCGCACAAAATCATGTAAATATTTGTCACTTCATTATTCTTTTCGTCACAAAGCAACATTTTGCGTACCAATTCACAGACTTTGTGTACTAATTTGCTAATTTACTGTCTGACAATATCGATTTTCAATTAGCTTAAATAATGCTTTCAACCAGAAAAACAAATAAAAAATGATAAGTGATGAAATGTATTCACATGCCTGAATTTTTACCGCTCAAACATCATCACATCACATTGATGATTCGGCATCTCCGCTCTCGATTGTGCGATGCCCGCATTAATTTTTGCCAACGCGCGTAACTCATCATCCTGACTCGCTATCGGTGCACGGTGTTTGATCTGCATTTTTGGATCATGATGCAACACGGTGTACACAGGGAAATGATCCGAGCCAATCGAATCAAGCAACTTCATATCGACTAAAGA
>JANYEL010000136.1 GCA_025363155.1 Moraxellaceae bacterium | reverse complement strand
AATGCGTGGAATAAAAGCTGCACCGCGACCTTGAATGGCATAACCACCCGCCTTTCCAATGGGTTCACCACTATCCCAATAGCTTTGCATTTGCTGTGGTGTTAATGGCAGGAACTCTACGTCAGTCTTTACGATGGCTGTTTTTATTTCACCTGCGTATGCCACTGCAACGCCAGTCATCACTTGATGCGTACGACCCGATAGCAACTGCCACATAGCAAAGGCATCTTCCTGATCAATGGGCTTCCCTAAAATCTGACCATCAATCGTCACAGTCGTATCTGCAGCGATAATCACAGTATCTTTAGGAAAAGCTGGCATTGCTGCGAGTACTTTTTCACGCGCTAAACGCACAACATAATCCGAAGGAATTTCCCCTTCAATATGAGACTCATCAATATCAATTGATGCTGTTGTAAACTGAAGACCGACTTGTTCAAGTAATTCTTTGCGGCGCGGAGACGTCGATGCAAGGATAATATTCAATACATCGCTCATTAAACACCATGCCAGCGTTTGAGTAAGAAACAGATCACAGGCCAAGCCAAGATACTTGGAATGATCGGACTCCAAAACCAAAGTGGAACAATATTGCCACTCATGCGATGAAACAAGAAAAGCAAAACGAAGTTCAAAAAGATGACAATCGCCGCGATAATCCAGCGACTTGGGAAGGTTAGCATTCGTTTATTACGCGTCAGAAAGCGCGCTGCAAACGTCAAGAGAACATAGACAAATGCATGCGTCCCCAAATGACTATCCAGCATCAAATCGGCGATGATGCCAATCACAAATGCAAACCACACCCCACACCATTTCGGCTGACTCATCACCCAAAACAGAGTCAACATCAGCATAAACTCTGGTCGCCAAATACTCACCGATGAAGACATTGGATAAACCGTGAATATAGAAGCAATCAAAATACTGACTGGAATCGGTAACAGCGGATCGGGCTTAACCAATGCTCGACTGTCTGAGATCGAGGAAGAGGCGTTATTGCGCGGCATATCGCATTCCTAATTGCGGTGATGGACTGGATTGCGGCGATGATTTCAGATCGTCTTTTTTCAAAGCATGCTCAGTGTGCGGTTGTTCTTTTGCCAGCGGTGCAGAAAACAACAAAATAACATGATGTCCGCCTTCAAGCTGTGAAGACGGTTTAATCGCAATATCGGCAAATTCGGTATTTCCTTCACGCTGAATAGAAGACACAACGCCAACGGGATAACCCGCTGGAAAACGCTCGCCCAAACCTGAAGTAAATACGCGATCACCCACTTTCACATCTGCGGTCTTCGGTACGTATTGCAGACTCATTCGTCCGCTATCACCCGTACCAGCGGTGATGCCGCGCATTCCTGTACGCTCAATGCGCACCGAAATGGCATTTTCTTTATCTGAAATCAACAGAATCCGTGCGCTGTGGCTGAATACATCGAGCACCTGTCCAACGACACCTTTATCATCAAGCACCATTTGCCCAATAAATACACCGTCGACGTCACCACGATTGATCACCAGAATGTGTCGTAATGGATCTGGGTCAGTACCAATGATTTCACTAATCATCATCCGACCATCAATAATCAAAGGAGTATTCAATAGACCACGCAAGCGTGTGTTTTCAGCAGAGAGCTCTGCAAGTTTTTGCAGGCGGACATTATTTTGCAAGCGTTCTGCTTTCAGTGCGGAATTTTCACGGCGCAATACATCTTCTGACTGAGCTTGTTCGCTCAACCAATCACCAGACAAAACAGGATAACTTGCGAATACATAGATGGGATCAAATGCAGCACGTGTGACACTGCGCAGTGGATCAAACCAATCAGGATGCTGCCAATCCCCCACCATCAAAACGAGCGAAGTAATCAGCGCTAACACCACAGGTCGAAATGACTGGACATCGCGGGCAAAAATATTCTGTTCCAACGATATCCGCCTCATTATCTAGAAGCTGACTGGCAAGCTGCGAGTCAGCGGAACAATACATCAAACCACAACCCAAACAATTTGCCGACTCATTATAAGTCGGCAAACAACATATGATTAACCAACAAACAACATGTCGTAGTTCGGATTATCAAAGTGTTCAAGCACTTTACCACCACCACGCGTTACGCAGGTCAGTGGATCTTCAGCAACCACAACTGGCAAACCAGTTTCGCGTGAAAGCAGTTTATCCAAGTTGCGAAGCAATGCGCCGCCACCTGTTAATACAATGCCTCGTTCAGAAATATCCGCAGACAATTCTGGTGGAGTTTGTTCCAATGCGGTCTTCACTGCACTGACAATCGCGGCTAATGGATCAGCCAACGCTGCAAGTACTTCGTTTGATTTGACGATAAATGAGCGAGGTACACCTTCTGCCAAATGACGTCCGCGTACTTCAATTTCGCGAATCTCACCATCTGCATCTGGGTATGCCATACCAATATTTTGCTTAATACGTTCCGCAGTCGTTTCACCAATGATGCAACCATGTTCTTTACGAACAAAGTTAACAATACATTCGTCAAACAAATCACCGCCAACGCGCAATGAATCTGAGTACACCGAACCTGACAATGAAATAATCGCAATTTCAGTCGTACCACCACCGATGTCCACGACCATTGAGCCAAGCGCTTGTTCTACTGGCATGCCTGCACCGATTGCAGCGGCCATTGGCTCTTCAATCAGACGGACATCACGCGCACCCGCTTGCAATACCGCTTCACGAATCGCGCGGCGCTCAACCAGTGTTGATTTACAGGGCACACAAACCACAATGCGTGGCGTTGGTGGAATCAAACGACGCTCATGTACTTTATGAATGAAGAACTGAAGCATGGTTTCAGTGACTTCAAAATCCGCAATCACGCCATCTTTGAGTGGGCGAATTGCAGAAATGTTTGCTGGTGTACGACCTAGCATTTGCTTAGCATCGAGACCAACAGCAGCAACGGTTTTATGATGACCGTTGTGGCGAATCGCAACCACGGTAGGTTCGTTCAGCACGATACCTTTGCCCGGCGCATAGATCAGAGTATTGGCAGTGCCAAGGTCAATGGCTAAATCGGTTGAAAACAGCCCAAACAGACGCTTAAGAATCACAGGATATTCCAGAAAAAATAAAGGCAAACAAGCAAGGTCGCAACTTTAACCAAAACGAACGAATTGGACAAGTCATGACGTGTGAAGACGTCTAACAATATGCGCTTTTTTACGTACATTGTTACGATATTTTTGTGAAATGTGATACAGGTCACCACTTAGACAAATCTAAGGTAAAGCGCCCGCTTTTACTAAAAAAAATCAAGCAATTTGCCCAATCCATCTCGTATTTCACGCATAATAACGCCCATTTCGTGTTAAATCATTTTCCAAAAATGACACACCGCCGTAAAAGAAACCTTTATTTGTATGTTTATTCGAGGATCGTATGACCGATTCAAGCAACGCATTGAACGCGACTGACATTAACAAAATTGCAAAACTTGCTCATCTGCAGCTGAACGACGAAGAGTCGGCGCGCTATGCGGCAAGTCTGAATAATATTTTAGCGATGATGGATCATCTACAAACCGTCGATACGACTGGCATTGAGCCGTTAAAAAATCCTTTTGATACCGCACAACCGCTGCGTGATGATGTGCCGACTGAGCCGAATCGCCGCGAAGCCTATCAAGCTGTTGCACCAGCAACACAAGATGGTTTGTATTTGGTGCCGAAAGTTCTCGACTAGATTTTCTTGGACAATATTAATGATTAAATCAAAAGCAAATCCCTCCTAGCCTCCATTTGCAAAGGGAGGAATTGTCCCCTCCTTAGAAAAAGGAGGGTTAGGGAGGATTTGCTTTTGACGGAATTAATTACTTAACTTAACCACACCACATTTACTGTGTGTACTTTTTAAATAAATACGACGAATTGGCTATGACTGAATTACATCACTTAAGTATTCGTGAATTATCTGCGGGACTGACAAGCAAGCAATTTTCATCGCTGGAACTCACGCAGCATTTCCTTACGCGGATTGATCGCATTGATACACAAATCAATAGCTTTATTAGCGTAACCCATGAATCTGCACTTGCGAGCGCGCAACAAGCAGACGCTGCACGTGCAAATGGCACGGCTGGTTTATTGACTGGTATTCCAATCGCCCACAAAGATATTTTTTGTACCCAAGGCGTCAGAACCTCTTGTGGCTCAAAAATGCTCGATAACTTTATTGCGCCATATAACGCAACCGTGATTAGCCAATGTAATGACGCAGGCCTTGTCATGTTGGGTAAAACCAATATGGACGAGTTCGCGATGGGTTCGAGCAGCGAAAGTTCGTTCTACGGCGCGACGCATAATCCTTGGCAATTGGGGCGCGTTCCGGGTGGTTCATCAGGTGGTTCGGCAGCAGCTGTAGCCGCTGATCTCGCTCCATTTGCAACTGCAACCGATACAGGTGGTTCAATTCGCCAGCCTGCAGCATTCTGCGGATTAACTGGTCTGAAACCTACTTATGGTCGTGTGTCGCGTTTCGGCATGATCGCCTACGCTTCTAGTCTTGATCAAGGCGGCCCAATTGGTCGCAGTGCAGAAGACTGTGCATACCTAATGCAAGTCATGGCTGGGCACGACGCCAAAGACTCCACCAGTGTTGAACAGCCAATCGATGATTATGTTGCAGGTTTAGCGGCGACCAATGCAGATAAACCACTACAAGGTTTACGCATTGGTTTGCCACACGAATATTTAAAAGACGGCTTAGATACCGACGTAAAAGCACGCGTCGAAGAAGCATTACAAGTGCTTGAAAACCTTGGCGCAACTTTAGTCTGGATTAATCTGACAACAACTGATGCAGCAATTCCAGCGTACTACCTGATTGCTCCTGCGGAAGCGTCGAGCAATTTGTCACGTTACGATGGCGTGCGTTTTGGTCATCGTTGTGAAAATCCAAAAGACTTAATGGACTTATATACGCGTTCACGTACCGAAGGTTTTGGTGATGAAGTGCAACGTCGTATTCTCGTCGGAACATATGCGTTATCTGCTGGTTACTACGATGCGTACTATTTGAAAGCACAGAAAGTACGTCGCTTAATTCAAAATGATTTCGTTAAAGCCTTTGAACAATGTGACGTGATTGCAGGTCCAACAGCTCCGACTGCTGCTTATGGGATTGGTGCAAAACAAGATCCTGTTGCAATGTATCTGGGTGACATTTACACCATTGCGGTCAACCTTGCGGGCTTGCCTGCCATCAGCGCACCTGTAGGTTTCGATACCAGTTATAGCGATCAAGACAACGCTCAAAATCAGTGCTCGCCTCTACCTGTAGGCTTACAACTGATCGGTCCATATTGGTCAGAAAGCAAACTACTGAATATCATTCATCAATATCAACAACATACAGATTGGCACACTAAACGCGCGCCCCTTGCTTTGGATGCGGGAGTAAAAGCATGAATACAGAACTCCGCGCCAGAAAGGATCAACTCATCCAAGGTTGGGAAGTGGTCATTGGTTTAGAAATCCATTGCCAACTGAACACGCAAAGCAAAATTTTCTCAGGCTCACCAACGGCGTTTGGTGCAGAACCGAATACACAAGCGAGTTTAATTGACTTGGCATTGCCGGGCACTTTGCCTGTGTTAAACCGCGAAGTGGTCAATAAAGCCGTTCGTTTTGGTTTAGGCATTGATGCAGAAATTTGCCGCGCTTCGGTGTTTGCACGTAAAAACTACTTCTACCCAGACCTTCCAAAAGGCTATCAAATCAGCCAAATGGACGACCCCATTGTCGGTAAAGGACATTTGGACATCGTGCTGGACGATGGCACGGTTAAACGCGTTGGCGTGACACGCGCACATTTGGAGGAAGATGCGGGTAAATCGCTGCATGAAGATTTTGCTGGCATGACAGGCATCGATTTGAATCGTGCGGGCACACCTCTGCTTGAAATCGTCAGTGAACCCGATATGCGTTCAGCGACAGAAGCTGTGGCGTATGCAAAGACCATTCATTCGCTCGTGCGCTGGCTTGGCATTAGCGATGGCAATATGGCTGAAGGTTCATTCCGTTGCGATTGTAATATTTCGATTCGCAAACCAGATGCACCAGACTTCGGTACACGTTGTGAACTGAAAAACATTAACTCGTTCCGTTTCATCGAACGTGCGATTGAAGCCGAAGTTGAGCGTCAAATTGACCTCATCGAAGGTGGCGGTCGTGTGATTCAACAGACCCGTTTATACGATCCAAACAAAAACGAAACCCGTGCAATGCGCAGTAAAGAAGAAGCCAACGATTACCGTTACTTCCCAGATCCTGACTTATTGCCTGTGGTCATCAGCGAAGCACAAATCGAACAGATTCGCTCAGAACTTCCTGAACTTCCAGAAGCGCGTAGAAGTCGTTTTGTTGAGCAATATCTGCTTAGTGAATACGATGCACGTATCCTGAATGGTTCACGTGAACTTGCTGATTTCTACGAAGATGCAGTGAAAATTGCCAATATTAGCCAAGCTAAAATTGTCGCCAACTGGGTCATGGGTGATTTGCTCGGTGCACTGAACAAAGCTGAAAAAGAATTGGCTGACTCCCCTGTCACACCAACTCAACTCGGCGGTTTGGTTGCGCGTATCGCAGACAACACCATTAGCGGCAAAATCGCTAAGGTCGTCTTTACCGAAATGATGCAAGGCAATGGCGAATCAGCCGATGACATCATCGCGGCAAAAGGCCTCAAGCAAGAAACTGATACTGGTGCGATTGAAGCCATTATCAAAGAAGTCTTGGCAGCCAATGAAAAAATGGTTGAGGAATATCGTGCTGGCAAAGAGAAGGCCTTCAATGGTTTGGTTGGTCAAATCATGAAAGCCTCAAAAGGCAAAGCAAATCCTAGTCAAGTCAATGAGTTATTGAAAAACTTGTTGAATGGATAAGGTTTAGTTTGATATAAAAATGCCAGCGATCTGTAGATTTGCTGGCATTTTTTATGAAGATTTCTCGTAGGATGGGCTTTAGCCCATCATTACCTATGAAACTCAAACCATGTCACAAAGTGTAGACATAAATATTTTAAATATCAATGGAGTATTGATCACTTAGAGCCAATTTGACCCACAATTCTTATGTTTTTGATGGGCTAAAGCCCATCCTACGATTTCTTTGCTATTTTTAGTAAATGTAGATACCTATAACATATATACCAAGCAGGAACATATATAAATACAACGTTCATAAAGGTAAAAAGCAAATCAGAAAATGGATAATCCGAAGCTATAACAAAAGTATAAATCAAAAATAAAATATCTGAAAAAATAAGGAAATATAAAAATATACGGAATATATTTATAAGAAACAATATCTTAAGTCTAAAAAAATATAATACTACAAACAATAATGCACTCAAATGCATTATCGTTATCAAAAGAACTAGCCATTCTGGATTTTTGAAACCATTGTTAAATTGAACAACTACAACATCCATATACATAAAAAAATATAAGAATATGCATAAGTTATAAAGAATTGCGCCGATTCTATTTTTCTTCGGTCTATAATACAGCATCTTAAATTATCCATTACTTCACATATAAGAACCAACACTGGCCCGTGTAAATTGCAATAAGCCAAAGCACATTGTACTCAAAAAAACCACACCCTCAACTCGGCACAGCCAAATTACTCCTCAACGCCAACTCATGCTCAGGTGATGGCACAGGTCGAGTCACGCGATCATGCTTACGCTCTGCATCGGGCTTCAGCATCTCATCCGCCAAACGCTCAAACTCCGTCTGAAACGCAGCCAAAGTCCATTGACCAAATAACGTATGCCCGCCTTCATACGCCTGTTCCTGATACTCCTCATACGTCGTCACATAACCCATATAATCATTGCAATACGTACAAATCAGCACATGCTCAATGCCACGTTTTTGCAAGCGTGCTTTCACCGTCTCTAAAACGCGTTTACCTGCAATCGTAGTAAATTCACCGGGGCAACACACCAACGCCAATTGACCAATCGTCACGATTTGCAGAGGAAGTCGTGTGGCGACCAGTGGACTTTCTTTGATTGCATCCGCATTAATTTGACGCTTCATTTCACCAATCAACGGATCAATCATTCTCGGCAAAATCTTACCCATCGCACGACCCAAAATCCGTTTACGACCTGCTTCAAGCAAAATTGGTTTATTCCCCTGCGAAGCATACAAACGTCGATAATATTTGCCTTCTTCTGAATTCGGCGAAAGTGCATTCAGATGGAAAGCTTTCACCGACTTTGCTAATCCAGCTGCCGCCCCAGCAATTAATGCAGGCGTTCCTGGCCCATCAATGCGCACTCCCTGAAAGAAGGCAACGCCATGACAAGGATCACTCGTCCATGCATCGGTTTCGCCATTGGCATACTCAGATGATGCGTGAAGTGATGTGAAATCAATAAAACTCAAGATCGAGTCAATTTCACCACTGATATTTTCTTCATCTTTATTCGCTAAAGCAGACAACGCACGGTCACTTTGATAATGACCATTTTGTGCCGCATAGACGTATTCGGCTTCACCTTT
>JANYEL010000134.1 GCA_025363155.1 Moraxellaceae bacterium | reverse complement strand
CGCCAACATCTCATCGAACAAACTTTCAATACGTTGGCTTTGAATTATTTTCAGCATCAATCATCAGACTCAATTCTAGGGATAACTTTAATCATCGCTTCATTTTTTGTTTACTAAAAACAGCATGACACTTGAGCAATTTTCGATAATTCTATGTACAGCGCGAACCTATGACATCTAATCATGTTTTAGCTATCGTTTCATTAGATTGTTTTAGGTATGATCGATTTGTTAATAACTTACTATGCCAATAATCGACAGCGCGGTTCGATCTAGCCTCTTAACTAACAATAAATAGTGTCTATTTAGGAAGGATTTTCTTATGAAACTCGACAACCCACTCAGCAAAATTGATCCTACGCTGGATCTTGATGCAGTCCGAACTGAATGTTTGGAACTGGTCAAAAAAAGAGCCTATCTGTCTGCTGGCGCATCGGCAGTACCTATTCCTTTATTAGATGTTGCTTTCGATGCGGGATTACTCAGTCTGCTCTTGCCAGAAATCAGTGTCAAATTTGGGTTAGCAGAAGAACAGATGGCGGTCTATGACCCAGAAACACACGATGTGGATTGGAAGGTGGTCCGTACTCGTGGCGTGGCTTTTGCAGGTCTCGTCGCTAGCCGTGGTGTCATTCGCATGTCGATTCAAGGCATGGGCACACGCATTATCTCTCGCCAAGTGATTAAATTTATTCCACTCGGCGGAACCATCGTGGCGGCCAGCATGGGCTATTTTGTTTTCAAAAAAATAGCCACTAACCACGTCGATGACTGCTACAAAACGGCCAAAGGCATCCAGCAGAAATCCGCAAGCCTCGCTTGATGGATTGATGCTAAAGCCCGACCAAATACGGACTATTTAGACTCATCCAATACCCCTTCTAAATGACGATTTAACGACTCAAGCACCGCCAATCGCGCGGTGTATTTGTCATCACTCGCCACGATCACCCACGGTGCATTGGCAGTATTGGTATGTTCAAACATATCCGCCGCGGCCTGTAAGTAATCATCCCAACGTTTACGATTTCGCCAATCATCCGCCGTAATTTTAAAGCGTTTATATGGCGTTTCTTGCCGTGCATTGAAGCGACGTTCTTGCTCTTCGCTACTGATCGACAACCAGAACTTGAGAATAATCGCGCCGCCAGAAATCAAATCACGCTCAAATCGATTAATTTCCTCATAGCCACTTTGCCACTCGCCCGCACGTAAAAGCCCTTCAACGCGTTCCACCAACACACGTCCATACCATGAGCGATCAAAAATCGTGATGTTGGCAGTTAGACTAGGTCCCTTCGGCAATTTAGACCAAAACCGCCACAAATAAGGATGTCGCAACTCATGCGGTTCAGGCGCGGCAATCGGAAAAACTTGATATTGCCTCGGATCGAGTGGCTGTACCACACGACTAATCGCCCCGCCTTTGCCTGCCGCATCCATGCCTTCAAAGACCAAAATAATCGACCTGTTCTGACACTGATGAACCAGTTTCTCAAATTTTTTCTGTGCACTTTTTAGACGTAATTTATAGGTTTCTTTTTCAATCATAGCATTGGCTGGCGCAAATAAAGGCGCGGGGACTTCGGCCAATTGCCAACGGCGTGCCGCGGTGGCAATCGGTAATCGTGGCTCACGCAACGCATCCAGCACGGTATGACCAAAGACCAAATCCCGCGCATCAGGATCTTGGCAATCAATATCAACCCAATCCGAGCCAAAATCTGAACGCAACCGCTGCAACGCTTGATATTGTTTTTTATTGCGCCAGTCCAGTCCGTGAAGGTGCAACCATTTCGCATCACTTTTGGAGACATTATCTAAACGCTTTTGCAAACCATCCCAAGATAAATTAAACCAGCATTTACATACCGTAATCCCTTGCGCACGTAAGTCCTGCTCAAAGGCATGCAAATGCTCTATTTCTCTTTGAAAACGCGCGCCTGTCATCTTCGGTGACGGATCAGAGTCATCATGCTTTTTATTGGAATCTTTCTTGTCTTGCAGATAAGCCATATGCGCTTTCAGCAAATCGCCATACCAATTGCCAAACAAAATCACAATCTCACCTTTTTCAGGTAACACATCCGAATCCTGTAGCCAAACTGGCGAAAGTGGATCCACAGGCATTCGCGCTTTCACCTTGAATAATCGAGGATCAGCCCACTCTCGCAGTTGCATTAACGCCTCGCCTTTACCAGCAAGCTCAATACCACTGACCAAAATAAGCACGCCACG
>JANYEL010000132.1 GCA_025363155.1 Moraxellaceae bacterium | reverse complement strand
TCAGAGGCTGTTTAAAGTTAAAGCAGACTTGGATTTTGCATTAGATAAATGAGATCTTGATGAGTAAATTATTGAAAATTGAAAGGTTCTTTGGATGAATTATAGTAATGCGAAAATTGCAATAATTGGGCTTGGGTATGTTGGTTTGCCTTTGGCGGTGGAGTTCGGAAAAAATCGCGCCGTGGTTGGTTTTGATATTCATCACGCTCGCATTGATGCATTGAGGTTGGGGCAAGACCATACACTTGAGGTGACTGAATCAGAGTTGTTGTCTTCGAGGCAGCTTCAATTCAGTTATCAAGTTGAAGATTTGCAAGATTGTCAGATTTTCATTGTGACTGTTCCTACTCCAATTGATCAATAACGCCAGCCAGATCTCACGCCGCTCATCAAAGCCTCTGAAAGCATTGGTAAAGTGCTTAAGAAGGGCGATATTGTGATTTATGAGTCAACTGTCTATCCCGGCGCAACCGAAGAAGACTGTGTGCCTGTATTGGAACGTATTTCTGGTCTTAAGTTTAATCAAGATTTTTTCGCGGGTTATAGCCCAGAGCGCATTAACCCTGGTGATAAGACTCATCGAGTAACAAATATTCGCAAGGTTACATCTGGATCGACACCAGAAATAGCGCAGATTGTTGATGCGTTATATAACGAAATCATTGTGGCGGGTACGTATCAGGCATCAAGCATCAAGGTTGCTGAAGCTGCTAAAGTGATTGAGAACACGCAACGTGATGTCAATATTGCTCTCATCAATGAATTGGCGCTGATCTTCAATAAAATGGGTATTGATACTGAAGAAGTGCTCAAAGCTGCTGGGACAAAGTGGAATTTCCTGCCGTTCCGTCCAGGTCTTGTGGGCGGTCATTGTATCGGGGTTGATCCATATTATCTGACTCATAAAGCGCAATCTATCGGTTATCACCCAGAGATTATTCTAGCGGGTCGTCGTTTGAATGACAGTATGGGCGCGTATGTGGCAACGCAACTCGTGAAAGCCATGCTGAAGAGGAAGATTCAAGTTGATGGTGCGCGCGTGTTGGTTATGGGTCTGTCATTTAAAGAGAACTGTCCAGATATTCGCAACACCAAAATTGTCGACATTTTGGCTGAGTTAAAAGAATACAATATTGCGGTTGATGTTTATGACCCTTGGGTTGATGTTGCTGAAGCTCAGCATGAGTACAGTATTGATTTGATTAAACAGCCAAAAAACGGTCAATATGATGCGATAGTATTGGCCGTTGCTCACGAGCAGTTCAAACAATTAACAGCTGATGAAATCCGTCGTTTTGGACGTGAGAGTCATGTGTTGTATGACTTGAAATATATTTTAGCGCAAGATCAATCTGATATCCGTTTATAAAAGGCATTAAGAGACTCATGAGTCGTTATCTACAGATTTGCGAAACATTGCAAGGTAACCCGAAGACATGGCTGATTACTGGCGTAGCTGGGTTTATCGGTTCAAATTTGTTGGAAACTTTACTTAAACTTGATCAGCGTGTGGTTGGTTTAGATAACTTTGCCACAGGTCATCAATATAATTTGGACGAAGTGCAAGCATCCGTGTCTGCTGAACAGTGGTCGCGATTTGAGTTTGTCCAAGGCGACATTCGTCAGCTTGCTGATTGTCAGCGCGTTTGCACAAACATCGACTATGTATTGCATCAAGCAGCGTTAGGCTCTGTACCACGTTCGATTAATGATCCGATCCTCACCAATAGTGCCAATATTGATGGTTTCCTCAATATGCTGGTTGCAGCGCGCGATGCAAAAGTTCAGAGCTTTACTTATGCCGCCAGTAGTTCGACTTATGGTGATCATCCTGATTTACCTAAAGTTGAAGATAAAATCGGAAAGCCTTTGTCACCATATGCAGTGACTAAGTATGTCAATGAGTTGTATGCAGAAGTCTTTGCGCGTACATATGGTTTTAGCTGTGTTGGATTGCGTTATTTCAATGTGTTTGGTAAGCGCCAAGATCCGAATGGTGCATATGCTGCTGTTATTCCAAAGTGGACAGCAGCAATGATTCAAGATGATGATGTCTATATCAACGGCGATGGTGAAACCAGCCGCGATTTTTGTTTTATCGAAAACGTTGTGCAAATGAATATTTTGGCAGCTACAACGACTGACGAAGCTGCGC
>JANYEL010000129.1 GCA_025363155.1 Moraxellaceae bacterium | reverse complement strand
GGTGGCGTTCAGAATAGCCGCGACCAACGCGAGGTTTTGTTTTAAAAGCACATCACTTTCGTCAGTTTGACAGTGTTTGTATTATTGGAGTGTCAGTAAATCCATAGATTCGATGGCTGAGTATGTCTAATGGGTCGGTTGTGTAATCAAGAAAAAGTCATAGGACATTAAAAAAGCCTCATTTTGTCAAAAAAGAGGCTAATTGTTTTTAAATTATATGCTTATTCAAAGTCTTATAAGCGTGACATTGTTCTCATTCGGATTTATTTGCAAAACTTCTTAGGTTCGTCACGCTTTGACCCGCGATTCCCCAATTGTCCGTTTCCACTTCATCGATGACTACAAAAGTCATTTTTGGATTTTTGCCTAATACATCGACTAGCAGCTGCGTCACTCCGCTGATCAATTGTTCTTTCTGTTCTTTGGTGACACCGTCACGCGTCACTTTGATATTCACATACGGCATTTTTATCTCCTTGGGTTGTCTGTATTATTGGTTGATATTGTATCGTTCGCTCGGTACCGTTTCAAACGAGTGTATTCAAATTTCGTTTTCTAATAAAAAGGATCAATCATGCTAAAACTATACGATGCCAATATTTCTGGCAATTGCTACAAGATCAAAGTGCTGTTGTCATTTTTAAATGTCGAGCATGAGATTATTAATGTTGATTTGTTTAAACGTCAGCAGAAGTCCGCTGAGTTCATTGCATTGAATGAGTTTGGGCAAGTCCCAGTTTTGGTGGATGGCAATGAAACGATCCGCGATTCGCAAGCGATTTTGTTTTACTTGGCATCGAAGTACGACGATGGCACATGGTTACCCAAAGATGCAGTGGGACAGGCTAAAGTTATTCAGTGGTTATCCATTTCTGCCAATGAGATTTTCAATAGTTTTGCCATGGCTCGCGTTTATTACCTGTTGAATCTGAAAGAGATCGATGTTGAACGAGCAACGGCGCGAGCATATGCGTTGCTAAAAACACTTGAACAGCATTTATCGACCAGACATTGGCTCGAATTTGAACGCCCTACTATTGCAGACATTGCTTGTTTTCCTTATATCTCAATGGCAGGTGAGGGGAAAATTAGCCTTGAGGATTATCCGCATGTGATGGCTTGGTTGGATCGCTTTAAGCAATTACCAAGATATGTTGATTTACCATAACGTTAATCTAATAGACTGTAGATTGAAATTGATCTGTAAAAATTGCATGATCAATCCTGTCCGATAATAAGTGAGCCATGCAATGACAACACCCCTTCAAACTCCTGAGTTTACCCCTTTAAGTAATAAACCATCAGGCGTGTTGTCGTTACAAACCATACCGATGCCTGCCGATACTAATTGGTCAGGTGATGTGTTTGGTGGGTGGCTAGTGTCACAAATGGATTTGGCTTGCGCAGTCTGTGCGCGCTTTCACGCGAAAGGTCGTGTTGTAACGGTCTCGATGAACAACGTGATTTTTCACAGGCCCGTCAAAGTCGGTAGCATTTTAGCGTGTTATACCAAGTTGCTCAAAGTGGGCAAGACTTCGATGCAAATTCTGGTCGAAGTTTGGGAAATTCACGATGATCAAGAGATGCTCAAAGTCACTGATGGGATTTTTACCTTTGTTGCGATTGATGAAGTGGGGAATAAACGGACAGTGTCGCCATTGGTCGGCTAGGGTTTTGTAAGGGCTAGACAGTTTTTACAAATCTGATACGGTGGGAGTACCGTTAGGAACGGAAGTCTAGTCATGTTAGTACTGCGGAAGGTCCAAAAATTATTTCTCGCTGCGGTCGGCATCGTGATTGCAGACTTTCAGCTTTATCACTCCTATCAACAGAGTCTAGGTTTAGATGGGATGGTGGGGGCGGTGGTTTTTGGGATTGCCGCGTTATTGGCTGTACCTGCATTGTCTTTGCTAGGCTATCAAAGAACACATCGAGTTAGCGCACCTTCTTCAGGGCAAGACACATCTTCGAACTTAGCATCGCATATAGATACAACTGAAGATGAAAATATAACATTCGATAAAATTCTCAAAAAAGCTGACGATTTAAATGCCGCAAGTTCCAAATGGCAACCTACTTCTTCTCAAGCTACTGACCCAAATGATGCATCTTCTCTACTGCGATTAAGGCATTGCCTGGGGTACGTCACATACTTTGCAGGGATGAGTCAGAATCCTCAAGCACCATCCTCGATCACGTCCAATTTGTCTGCAGGTGTCCATCTTCGTGTGGCAACAGAAATGCAGAATCTGCTCAAACTGGCGATGCTTAAACAAGGAACACCTATTGCTGATGCGGAGGCGGCAAGAATTACTCAAGAAGATTTGGAAAAAATGGCGTCGACGGTTTTACTATTTAATACCAGTGCAAAACATCAAGAGGAAGATTCTGAAGCCCGATTAACGGATGAGTTAAAGAAATTATTAAACATTCCAGATAAACAGGATGCAGATTTCAAGAAGACGTTAAAGAAATTGAATGGGGAGATCCTTCGGAATATTGCACATGGGAAGGGGTTTAAAGCGATCTGGGCGTGGGTCAAGAGTCTATTCAAAGCATCTGCATTTGTAGCGGCGGTGACTGCACCGTTAGTGGCAGCCAGTCTGATGATGGGTAGCTTTGAAAAACAAACGACCAATAATGTGCCTTTGGTTGTCGCCAAAACGTCAGCCCCAATCCTAAGTCATCCATCTTGTGCGGGGACTACGCTTGATCCAGCTCAGCAGCAACTATTTGATCAAAAACTAGAAAATGAATTTCAACAACTTGCAACCAATACCAATCAGGATATTAATGCCGTCAAAGCCATACCGCCATCAGGATTGCAAAGTGCATATCCTGCAATTGCTCGGAAAATGTGTAGTATTAGCGAGGATATCCAGCCTCCTAGCGTCACGTTAATACCGATTAATCCACGTCCACCTTTTGATGAGCCACAACCTTCTCCGAATGATCGTCTATTAAATCCAAAAGTACCGCGCCAACCAACCAAAGAGCGCTCCAACGTTCCTCCCGTTAAGCGTCCTATCAGCCCGCATCCAGACTCAGGTACGAGGCAGAATAAAGATGATTCAAATCCGCAACAGGAGACAGGTGGCAGATCACCATTTGGCTCAAAACCAACCAAACTGACGCCAATGCAGCAGCAAGAGCTTGAGTATTCGATACCCTACACCAATAATGATTCTGCTAATTCGTCCCCTAGAATGGGCTCTCAAGTGAATGATCAGACTCGTCGTATGATGGACGACATGTCATCCCTAAGGCAGCGGCAAGCCAGCCTCTACAATGATGCAATGCTGCGAACAGCAGACGTGAATACGAATAGAGCGGCAGTTCCACAAATTCCATCCTCCTATGAGGCTCAGCCACCAACGATCC
>JANYEL010000152.1 GCA_025363155.1 Moraxellaceae bacterium | reverse complement strand
ATGTCAATTATTGTGGCGTTGATGCGTAAGATTCTGACGATTGCACAAGCAGTCCTTAAATCACAGCAGCCCTTTAATCCAGAGTTGCATGTGAATTAAAGACGGTTTGAGGCGGAAAAATGTTGACGAAGCTAACGGTATCTACAAGTTGTTATGTTCATTCTAAAATTAGCGTAAAATCCACATCAATTCAAAATCTCAATAATCAATATGCATCTCGAAAAAATCCTCCAATCCCAAGGCTTCGGTAGTCGTAAACAAAGCCGCCTCTTGATCGACAGCGGCAAAGTATCCGTGAATGGCACAAGATGCTCTGACACAAAAGCTAACTTTCCAACAGACAACTTCGAGTTTTCCGTCGCAGGTCAAACTTGGCTGTACCGTGAGAAAATCTATATCGCCATGAATAAACCCATAGGCTTTGAGTGCTCACATAATCCGCAACATCATCAAAGTGTCTTTAGTCTCTTACCACCACAATTGATTGAGCGCGGTTTGCAGTGCGTAGGGCGTTTAGATCAAGATACAACTGGATTGTTATTGCTGACAGATGATGGTGCTTATTTACATGCGCTGACTCATCCACGTCGTCATGTGCCGAAGCGTTATCGAATCACGATGCATGAACCTGTTACCGCCAAGCAAATTGCTCAACTTGAATCTGGCGTTGAACTCATGGGTGAAAATGACTTATTACGTGCGCATCATTGTAAGTTGGAAGATAGCCATATCTTGAGTTTTACCATCCATCAAGGTATTTATCATCAAGTGAAGCGGATGATTGCCGCTATTGGTAATCATGTCGTTGCACTGCATCGTGAACAGATTGGACAGTTTGGACTTGGTAATGTTGCCGAAGGGCAGTGGGTTTATTTAGATAGTGAACAACAACTATCGGCAAAGCAAACTCCTGGAGTGGAATAGAGTAGATCAAGTTTACTTCAATAAAATTAAATACAATCAAAGAATTGCGTTTTAAATTTCAATGAATAATATAACCCTTTAGTGACAGAGAAAGGGCTTTCAACATCTAATAGATATAAGCGTTATATTTTTATAAATAAGGGGGCTTTGGATGGGCAATGTGAATTCGCTAAAACAGATGACTTTGGTCAAATTATTCTTTTATAGCTGCATACTTTTGGTGAGCTTGAGTTGTAGTAAAAAAACCACAACGGTACATGTCCTTGATTCAGCGACGCCTGCTACTTTGTATAGTACCGATGCTGATCGACCATTAAAAATTTTAGCAGAGGCTCAATGGGGACGTGAAATTGAAGGGGGTGTGTACGGCTCAAAAGGCGCAACGCCTGAGACGCCGCTGGGCTTAAAAACAGTGTCCTTGCCTATTTTTATGACACAGGCTGGTAAGGGCCCTCTGACGATTCATCTTCAATATTCGGGACTAAAAAATAAGACTGACCGTCATTATGGCGGAGAGATTCCTACAATAGTCGAAGTCCATTGCCCAAATACTCGGGAAGAGTGTGGTGCGGGTTCAAGTGATCAGGCGTTTATGGGGTTAGGGAGTGATAAGCCTTCGCAATATGATTGGACAGATGTGAATCGAAATGGACAGATGAAGTACTTTGTCGTGGGCGAGAAAGACATCAAATTGAATATTCCAGAAGATAAGCTTGCAACGATTTATCTCTTGTTCTTGGTACCGAAAGACATTGAAACGCAATATATGAAAGCAACGGTATTTTATGGTGATTACGCAAAAACACCTGCGGAACCGAAGCCATTTTATGAAAGTAAGACTTTTGTGAAGATCATCAAGTTTGCATGGTTATTTGTACCCATTTTATTCTTTGTATTTTATAGAGCCTATGAAGGCATCCCTGAAAATACGCCTAGAATCTTGGGTGGGTATTTTATAATTTCGGGCACTTTGACATGTCTCGTCTTTGCGACAGCACATAATTGTGGTCTAGGGTTGCTAGTTGCTTTTGCTGGAGTATTCCTTGTTTATGGACATTCCATTGCATTAACAATTTACGTTGCTGTTTTGATCATGGTTTGGGGTCCTGCAATCGCAATTTTTGGTGTCAATGAAAGCTATAAGGAATTATTCATGAATGTATGGATGGTGACGGCTTTTGCCTTATATTTGTATTCTGATCGTGTTCGCCAAAAACTTAAATGATTCACTTTAATCAAAGGTGAGTTAAGTTTTTAGGCTTAAACTATTTTAGAAGTTTATAGAAATATTATTTTAATACTGCATTTGAATCGGAGTTAAGCATATGCGTCATATTGAACCGGCTCCACCAAAAACCAGTCCAAAAGCATTTCGAGCGATTGTCGAAGGACGACGTTCAGTGCGTAAATTCACCGCTGATCTAGTGCCTGATAAAGTTCTCGATGACTGCATTGATCTCGCCTTACTTGCGCCGAATTCGAGTAATTTGCAGCCGTGGGAGTTTGTCATCGTCAAAACACCAGTACTGCGCGCACAAATTGCAGAGGCGTGTATGGGGCAAAACGCTGCCAAGACAGCACCAATTCTCATGGTGCAAATTGGTCGGACGGCAACGTGGAATCGCAATGCGCAGCGGATTATAGAAGAGTGGCATGAGCCTGTGATTCCGAAACCTGTCGATACCTATTACAACAAGCTCGTTCAATATCATTTCACAACGGGACCATTGAATGTTTTGGGTCTGGCCAAGCGTGTGGTGAAAGGCGCTGTCGGAATGGTTCGACCAATGCCACATAGTCATTACACGCATGCGGATATTAAAGTTTGGGCAGCGAAGAGTTGTGCGCTGGCCTGTGAGAATTTTATGTTGGCAGCACGTGCGCATGGTTATGACACTTGCCCGATGGAAGGCTTTGATGAGACGCGTATTCGTCAGCTTGTTCCGATGGCAAATGATGCGTTTGTCGTGATGGTGATTGCGATGGGGAAGCGCGCTGAAGATGGTGTTTATTACCCAAGACAACGCTTTGATCGAGCGATGATGGTGCGTGAGTTGTAGACGTGTATTCATCCTGTAAGTGTTATGTTGCTTCGCACTCATATCGCATCAATTTTACTCAACGCGTCAGGTTACATTCTTGTACGGGGCGTCATAGTATGGTATTTCTTGTCTGCTAATTCAGGCAAGGAGAGCTGTGATGTTTCAGAAAACAACAATGGCGGCGGCAATCGCAATATCAACAAGTTTGTTGCTCGTCGCGTGCGGCGGAAGTGATGGTGATAATAATGGTGCAGTAGTGAGTGGCGGTGTGAGCACTGGCGCACTGCAAGGGACTCCAACAACAACAGCTGCTTTGACTGCATTGCAATTCCACGGTGCGTTACAAGGTTCGTCCGATGGACAGAAGTTAGAGGCTGCTGCGGGCGTTCCGAAATGTGATATCAGTGTGAGTCATATCGAATTTACAACGAAGGGTGCTGCTGGTGAGTCGACCACTTCTTCTGGTGCAGTCATGGTGCCGTCGGGCACTGATCCTGCGTGTAGTGGTAAGCGTCCTGTAGTGCTTTATGCGCATGGCACAACAACCGCTAAGGGCTTTAATATGGCCGCGCTGGTTGACCCAACAAATGCCGCCACAGGTGAGTCAACGCTGGTTGCAGCGACGTTTGCAGCACAAGGTTATATCGTCATTGCGCCGAACTACGCGGGTTATGATACCTCCACGTTGACCTACCATCCGTATGTGAATTACAAACAACAATCGCAAGAAATGATTGATGCGCTGAAAGCTGGGCGTGCTGCATTACCAGCAGCAACGGATTCAGGCAAATTGTTTGTCACTGGTTATTCGGAAGGTGGTTATGTAGCGATGGCTGCATTGAAGGCGATGGATGCCGCACACATTCCAGTGACTGCGGGTGCACCAATGTCAGGACCTTATTCACTTGCCGCTTATGGCGATGCGATTTTCTATGGTAATACGCCACTGGGTGGCACTGTATTCGCGCCGCTACTCACGACGGGCTATCAGAAAGCCTACGGTAATATTTATGGCGTGACTTCTGATGCATATACATCAACATATGCAGCAAATATCGATACGTTATTGCCTACAACCATGTCATTCAATGATTTGTTTATCACAGGTAAATTACCACAGACAGCGTTATTCCAAAGTGCCCCAACAGGCAGTGCTCAATTAGATGCGCTATCTCCTCAAGATCCTAAGTTTAGCTTCGGTTTTGCTGCAAGCAATTATCTGATTAATACCAGCTATCGTGCCGCTTACTTGGCTGATGCTCAGGCTCATCCAGATGGTGCGATTCCTGCGTTAACAGCAAGTCCATTACCTGCGGCTGCTCCGACTAATACTTTACGTCAGGCATTTAAGCTGAATGACTTGCGTGGTTATATTCCATCGATGCCAGTACTGATGTGCGGTGGTAATCAGGATCCTACCGTGTTCTTTGCACCGAATGCTCAGCTGATGGCGGGTATCATTGGTAATGTAGCAGCGGCGGGTGCTCCAGTGGCGTTTGCTCTGTTAGATGTGGATGCAACCAGTGCAGGAAAAGTTGGCTTTAGTAGTGCAGGTTTAAGTGCTGCAGTAAAAGGCACTATGACCGCTGCAAGTACTCAGTTGATGACTGCTTTCGGTACGAATCTACAAACAACTGCTGCAACAGCCGCGATTGGTACTGTTGATGGTCATGCAGCGTATGTCAGCACACTAATGGGTGGCGGAACGGCGGCAGAAGCGGCTGCAGCTGCAGTTGCAACACCTGCAGGTGGACTAGCAGCAAAAACTGCAGTTTTAACGACTTATCACGGTGGCTTGGTTCCACCAGTATGTACCATTGCTGCACGTACATTCTTCCAGCAATACTAAGTATTTAGATTTTATAAAAATCTAAAACGGGCGGCGCTATGAGGGCATTCCTTGTATCGCCGTTTTTCTTAGCTAAAATTTAAATAGAAACGATTCTCATTGACATTTGACGTGCTGATTCAGATACTGTGCATCTCTACGTTTTAACTCATTCTGCGAATCAAGCATTCTATGTCTACTGAAAATACTTCCTCACTTCAAAACCCACCTAAGCCGAATGAACAAAAAATTATTGCCCAGCTGACTGGTTCACCAGAGCAGATTGCGGCAGGGTTACACATTGCCGCTGAGCAAGGATATGCAGAAGCCCAAACTTTGCTTGGACAGGTGTTGTTGGATGGGCAGGGGGTAGCCGTTGATCAAGTGCAAGCTTTGCATTGGTTTAAAGCCGCAAGTCAGTCCGATCATCCAATGGCGATCAATATGGTTGGTCGTTGTATTGAAAATGGTTGGGGTATTGCAGCCGATCCAGCAGAGGCTGCAAGTTGGTACAAACGTGCAGCTGAACTAGGGCTCGATTGGGGAATGTATAACTATGCCAATTTACTTGCACGAGGTGCGGCCATTCCGCTAAATCGTGCGGAAGCCTTACGTTTATATCATGCTGCCGCAGCGCAAGGTCATGCCAAATCAATGAACGTGATCGGACGATTTGTGGAGGAAGGATGGGAAACGCCACGCGATTTTGAGTTGGCTGCAGACTGGTATCGCCGAGCGGCGGAAGCGGGGGATTTTCGCGGACAGTTTAATCATGCGTCCAAGCTCGCCGAGAAAGGTAAAGACATCGAAGCCGCGGCTTGGTTACGTCAATGTGCAAGTACCGCGACACTGGGTTTTAAACAAAAAATGGCGCAAACGTTATTGCAAACAGGGAAGCCTGCTTTTGTAAAAATTGCCGCTGAAATTCTGTCGGGACATGATGATTCCTATTGATGAAATCTTGCTGAATTTTGCGTGAAGATGTGTTGTTTCTTTTATAACGCTCACTGAATGATGATTGTTTTTTTCTAGTGCAAGTGCAATGATTTAGATAATGGCGAATCGTAGAATTCATTATCAATTATTCATTATTTAAAGTGTAAATCATGACCCAGATTTTGATTGATATTGCTAAACAGACGCTCACACTTTCTACGGCAAAACAGTTGCGGATTTACCCAATTTCGACTGCAAAAAATGGCGCTGGTGAAATAGAGGGTAGTGAATGTACGCCGCGCGGTTTACATGTGATCCGCGAGAAAATAGGTGGCGATTTGCCGATGAATGCCGTCTTGCGTGGTCGTCAGCCAACGGGTGAAATTTACGAGCCTTCGCTTGCGCTTGCACATCCAAACCGTGATTGGATATTGACTCGAATTTTGTGGTTATCGGGTTTGGAAGAGGGTATTAACGCGGGTGTGAATGCTGAGGGCGTCACGGTCGACTCACATGATCGATATATTTATATTCATGGAACACCTGATAGTGAGCCGATGGGTGTGCCGCATTCGCATGGGTGTATTCGTATGCATAGTCACGATGTCATCGATTTATTTGAACGTGTGGAAGAAGGTTTTATGGTCAATATTGTCGAGTCGGTGGAGAAATGTGTTTCCTAGGTTCTTCTGATCAATATGATGCCTTCTCAATTTAGTGATTTTTTCTGTTTTAAACGGTGCTGAAATTTACTTTAGTTAAATCGCATGAAAAACAATCACATATCTGCTGTTCATTGGATTTTATACATGTTTTGTACGGCTTTTGAGCAGTCGGGCGGTATTTTTAGGAAAAGTCGGTAAAAGCGTTGACACTGTTCCGGAATTCTCTATAATGCACCCCACGTTGAACGACATTGTTTACTAAAACATTGACGACAATATTGGGCGTTTAGCTCAGTTGGTAGAGCAGCGCCCTTACAAGGCGCGGGTCGGCGGTTCGAGCCCGTCAACGCCCACCAATATTGTTTGTTTTAGTGGTAGATGTTGTTTAAGTAACACGACCTAGCAGCGGTAGTTCAGTTGGTTAGAATATCGGCCTGTCACGCCGAGGGTCGCGGGTTCGAGTCCCGTCCGCTGCGCCATATTTGAGTTTAACCCGCTTAATGCGGGTTTTTCTTTGAGTGAGAGAGTTAACAATATTGGGCGTTTAGCTCAGTTGGTAGAGCAGCGCCCTTACAAGGCGCGGGTCGGCGGTTCGAGCCCGTCAACGCCCACCAATATTGCTTATTCTGGATGTTGTTTGTTGTAGATGTAGTTTGAGTAATACGACCTAGCAGCGGTAGTTCAGTTGGTTAGAATATCGGCCTGTCACGCCGAGGGTCGCGGGTTCGAGTCCCGTCCGCTGCGCCATTTTAAAGAAAACCCTAGATTGCCTCAGCGTCTAGGGTTTTTTGTTGCCTGTTAATTAGAGTTGCGATTACCCAAACGTAAATGCAAACAATTCGACACCTGGCTCAAGAAACTCAATATCAAAGGTTCGATCTTTCACAGTTTGAGTTTGACGAACCAGTTGATATAGTCGTTGCCCAGTAACCATTCCCATACCGTTTTCATCAATATCAACGCCATGGCTGGCTTTCGGTGCTGCACCATCAATCAGTACACGAAAATGCACAGGTCGACCATCTGAACTTCCCATCACGAGATGTAGGTCGCGTGCATGAAAGCGATATTTTAAATGGCTGGTATAGCTGATCTGTACGGCTTTTTCTTTTTCAATACGCCAATTTCCTTGCAAGCCCCATTGGTTGGCTTGAAGTGTATTCGGAGTAGTATAGGTGTGTGACTTGTCCTGAATCTGCCCATCGGTTGGGACAAAGTTATTGGCGCGTGAATAACCGATATAGGTTTCAGGCGACTGTACGTCATTGTTGTCAGCAGCGAGACTCACGCCTGTTGCTTCGGCTTGGACAAGGCCATTATTCAGCTTGGTATGACCCGCTTCCCTAAGCAGTTGCTGAATGACTTGCTCAGATTTTTCATATTCACCTTCACCAAAGTGATGAAAACGGATATGTCCTTTAGCGTCGATAAAGTAGTGCGCTGGCCAATATTGATTGTTAAACGCGCGCCATATGACGTAGTTATTATCAATTGCAACTGGATAAGTCACATGGAGATCGTTAACCGCTTTTTTGACATTGCCAAGGTCTTTTTCAAAGGCGAACTCTGGCGCATGGACCCCGATGACGACGAGGCCTTGGTCTTTGTATTTTTTGGCCCAAGCGTTGACATACGGTAGTGTACGCAGGCAGTTGATACATGAGTATGTCCAGAAGTCGATCAGCACGACTTTTCCACGTAATTCTGCAGCAGTGAGTGGTGGTGAGTTCAGCCATTGCACAGCGCCATCGAGTGGCGGCATATTGCCTTCAATTGGAAGTGACGATGTGAAAAGACCATTTGTATTTTCAGTGCTATTTACAGGAATTACGTTGACTGAATTTGATGGGCTAACGGCTTGTTGCGGATGAACACGATCTAGCAGCGCTTGTTCGATACTAGAAGTTCGAGTCAGCGATAGCTTGGTTAACAATCCTGTATCCAGACCAAATCCGATCGCGACGACACCGACGATTACAGCAACGCCCAGACCGCGACGTATCCATTCACCAACCCCAAGGCTCTTTTTCATTGCGGTAAACACTTTACCGCCGATGAGGAGTGCCGCTGCCAACGAAGTTGCCGCGCCGAGTGCATATGCGAACAATAATAGGGTGGTGTGACCATTAGCACCATTCAGTGCAGCGCCAGTTAATACCAAACCGAGTATCGGGCCTGCACAAGGTGCCCAAAGTAACCCAGTGGCAATCCCTAATAGGAACGATGGAATAATCGGGGAGTTTTGTGCGTTAGGTTTTTGATCCGCTGATTTGAGTACGCGATTGCCGAGATCAACGAATGGTCTGGCAAGGCTTGTAGAAAGCGTCGGAAATAACAGCGTCAGTCCGAAGAGTCCAAGCAACAGGAGCGCCGCAAATCGTCCGTACTGATTGGCTTGTACTGCCCAGCTACCACCAACCGCAGCAAGCGTTGCGACCAATGCAAACATGAGCGTCATGCCGAACAGCATGGGTAGCGTGCTTTTAATAAAAGGCTGACCCGAGCGGGCGAAGACAAACGGCAGCACGGGCAGGATACAAGGACTGAGAATGGTCAGCGCCCCGCCGAGATAGGCCAATAAAAAAATGATCATCTCATTGCTCCACTAACACAGGGTTAGTTCGATAGTCGGTCGGATAAAGACGTTTCAAGTTATCGATTTTTGGCTGGTCGTTGATTGCAATGTAGGGACTTCCTGGATGTAAGGTCAGGTAGTTCTGATGGTAATCCTCGGCTGGATAGAACGCCTTCAGCGGATTGATCTGAGTCACGATACGGTCATGAAACAGTCCTGTTTTATCGAGTTGAGCAATATAGGCTTGGGCAACTTTCTGTTGATCGGCATTGCTATACCAAATGGCAGAACGGTACTGTGTTCCTGAGTCAGGGCCTTGACGGTTCAGCTCGGTTGGATCATGCGCGACTGAAAAATAAATCCGCAGTAACTCTCCTAAAGAAACCTGCTGTGGATCGAACTCAACTTGTACTGATTCAGCATGTCCAGATGCGCCGCCTGAAACGACTTCATATTGCGCTGTTGAGGACTTGCCACCTGCATAGCCAGAAACGGCATTGGTCACGCCTTTGACGTGCTGGAACACCCCTTGGATACCCCAGAAACATCCTCCAGATAAGACAATCACTTCATGATGGCTGGTCACCGTTTCATTGAGTGTGGGTGCAGGTAAAACAACATTCGCTTCGCGAGCGCAGGCGGTGACTGAAGCAAGACAAATTGATATGGGGAGCATCATTGCCAGAGTGGTTTTTTTAAAGTAGCGGATTTTCATTTTATTCTCCTAGATCAATCTGCGGTTAAGTGCGCGGAACGAAATTAAGGGCAACCGAATTCATGCAAAAGCGTAGTCCAGTCGGTTTTGGGCCATCATCAAACACATGACCAAGGTGGGCATCACAGCGTGTACAAGAAACGGCAGTACGTGTCATGAAGAGACTACGATCTTTAGTCTGAGTAATGTTTTCCTCTGCGATTGGCTGGTAAAAGCTCGGCCAGCCTGTGCCTGATTCGAATTTTGTCTGTGAGTCAAACAGTGCGGTATTGCAGCCAATACAGCGGAAGATGCCCGCGTCATGCACATTCAAATATTTGCCACTAAAAGGACGTTCAGTTCCTTCGTGACGCGTGACTTGGAATGAGGTAGGCGAGAGTTGGGCTTGCCATTCAGATTCGGTCTTAATGATCTTCGGTAATCGTGCTCGTCCAGTGCGAATACCTGCTGTAGAAAACTCGACGATTACAACTTCTTTGGCTGGGTTGGTCGCGGCATTTGCAGCACTTGATTTACGCAAAAATAAGTCACCTACCGTGAACACGGTGACCGTGGATATGGCGGTCGTTAGTAGTTTGCGACGGGAATAAAGGTGGGTCATGTTCTTTCTCCAATGGATATAGGATAGACGCCGTTGCTGTGGCGTTGTTACAAGCGATTGGGTAGGTTTTGTGTAATTGTTTGGCGAGTCTGCTTAGAGATATACGCAGTGAGCTAGGTTTTGGATTCAATGTGTTAAATGATTTAAAAATGATGAAATATCTGTATGATTGGATTGTGAATCTTTAATTTTAATATGCACTGGTTTTCTAATAATGAAGACGGAGTTGTGTGGTGTAACTAGGATAAGAATAAATGGAATTTTCAGAATATATAAAACATGACGGATTGAGTTTAGCGGCATTAGTCGCACGTCGAGAAGTGACTGCCTCCGAGTTATTACGGGTTGCGATTAGTCGTACCGAGCAAACCGATGAAGCGTTGAATGCTGTGATTATTCGTATGGATGATATTGCGCGAGCACGTGTTCAACAGACGTTAATCGGTCCGTTCGCAGGGGTGCCTTTTCTAACTAAGGACTTATTTCAGGACTATGCGGGCGTTTTAAATACTAATGGTAATAAAGCGCTGAAAGCCTCAGATTATCGTCCAAGCGCGCATGCTGAAATTACGCGTCGGTGGTTGAATTCAGGCGTGGTGATTTTTGGGCGCACCAACACGCCTGAATTTGGTATCAAGGGCGTCACTGAACCAGAGGCTTGGGGCGCGAGTTGTAATCCTTGGAATACTCAACATACTCCTGGAGGCTCATCTGGTGGCTCTGCGGCAGCAGTAGCCGCAGGTATTGTTCCGATGGCTGGTGCAAATGATGGTGGTGGTTCAATCCGTATTCCTGCTGCGTGTTGTGGCTTATTTGGGCTTAAACCTAGTCGTGGCAGGACACCATGGGGACCAATCGTCACTGAGCAGATGCATGGCGCAGCGATGAATCATGTGGTGACGCGAAGTGTGCGTGATAGTGCGGCGATGTTGGATGCGACACATGGTGATGAGGTTGGGTCGTTATATCGACTTGCGCCAGCAGTTCGCCCATATTTGGAAGAAGCGGGTCTAGATCCCAAGCCACTTAAAATTGCATTTTCGACACGTTCACCCATTGGTACGCCTGTACATGCGGAAGCGATTAAGGCTGTTGAAATCGCCGCAAAACTATTGACGTCACTAGGTCATTACGTAACAGAGGATGAGCCTGAGATTAATGGATTAGAGGCTGCGCATAGTTTTCTGACCATGTGGTTTGCTAATGCAGCAGTGAGCGTTAAGCGGGTCAAACAAGAGACAGGTTGTGGTGCAGAAGGTTTTGAACTGGATACGTTAGCCAGTGCGGCATTTGGTGAAGCAACACCGTCAAGTGCGTATGCTGAAGCCTACATTTATGCTAATCAATGTGCGCGTAAACTCGCAGAGTTTCACCAGAAGTATGATGTATGGCTCACCCCGACGATGGCAATGCCGCCTGCGAAAGTGGGTGAGGTTAGGTTGTCGATGATTGAAAAAATGGCTGCAAAGGCACTTATAGCGGGGCACTTGGCCAAACCTGTGATCAAGTTTGGCATTGCACATAAAATGGCAGTCGATAACTTAAAATGGGTTCCGTTTACTCAAATAGCCAATATCACTGGCGTACCTGCAATGTCGGTTCCGTTGCATGTAACATCCGATGGCTTACCGATGGGCGTGCAGTTCATTGCGCCGATGGGCGAGGAAGGGGTGTTATTTCAATTGGCTGGTCAGCTGGAACGAGCGCAACCTTGGCAAGCAGTCGCTCCTTTTATGGGAGCTTAATGTAGAAAAATCCTAATATTTTAGGATTTTTGTTGCCACGTTTAGTTGTAATGTTGATCGGAAAAATGAGATGGTGTTTTATGAGATGCCATGCACAGCAATATGTAAAATATTGGGTGATCCTAATCAGAATAGGCTTAGGATCACTCATTAAAAGAGTAGCTTTAGGGATAAAAAGGAGTAACAACATGTTTAAAGGAATGATGAGCAGTATCTTATTTGTTGGCTTGATGGTCGTTTCAGCGACTTCAAATGCCACAATTCTAGTGAATCACCACAACCAGCCTTATGAGGGATATGTACGCGTCAATGCACATCAAAAACACGTTTCTAAAAAATCTTATAAACGTAGCCATCAGCGGATTCAGCATCGCAGCTATTCACAGCATTCAAAAGTCGTTGACCATTGTCTAAGAATGAATGATGGTCGACATCATCGAGTTTGTTGAATTTAGTGAATAACACCTCCCTTGCTGAGCTGACAAGGTAGGTGTCTGAATCATTACCCAGCTGTGAAATCTGGTGGCGTTAAAATCGAGTCTTTTAATTCAGTTGATAACTCAGGATAGTCAAGTGTGTAATGCAGTCCACGTGATTCTTTGCGCTGCAATGCGCAGCGTACGATCATTTCACTGACCAGCGCGAGATTGCGCAGTTCGATCAAATTTTTACTCATGACATAGCTTGAGTAATATTCTTCAATTTCATGTTTCAGCATTTGGATGCGATTGAGCGCACGTTCCAAACGTTTGGTGGTACGTACGATACCGACATAGTTCCACATGAAGTGACGAAGTTCTTCCCAGTTATGCAGGATCACGACATCTTCATCAGGATTTTGCACGCGCGAATCATCCCACGCAGGTACGTCAACCAATGCAGTCTGTTCAGTTGTTTCTGCTATTTTCTGGGTAATGTGCTTGGCGGCGCTGGCACCAAAGACGAAACATTCTAGTAATGAGTTGCTGGCCATGCGATTGGCGCCGTGCAAGCCTGTGAATGATGTTTCACCAATCGCGTACAAGCCGCCAATATCGGTTTCACTATTCAAATCAACCATCACGCCGCCGCAGGTATAGTGCGCTGCAGGAACGACTGGAATTTGATCTTTAGTAATGTCGATGCCGAGTTCTAATAAACGTTCGTACAACATCGGGAAGTGTTCTTTCACGAATTCTGGCGGACGATGGGTAATGTCTAAATACAGATGACGCACACCGAGACGTTTCATTTCATAATCGATTGCGCGGGCGACGATATCACGTGGCGCAAGTTCTTCACGTTCATCAAAGCGCGGCATAAAGCGCTCGCCATTTGGCAAGCGCAAATAAGCTCCTTCACCGCGCATGGCTTCGGTGATCAGGAATGAACGCGCTTCAGGGTGGTAAAGACATGTTGGGTGGAATTGATTAAATTCCATATTAGCAACACGACAACCCGCGCGCCAAGCCATCGCAATACCATCACCCGTCGCAATATCAGGGTTAGTCGTATACAAATAGGATTTACTTGCCCCACCACATGCCAACGCGACGAATCGTGTTTGGAAGGTGTGCACTTTGTTTTCAGTCATATCGAGTGCGTAGATGCCCACCACACGATTGGTTCCTGCTAAACCTAATTTTTCACTGGTAATGACATCGATCGCGGCATAGTTTGCCAAAATCGTCACGTTCGCACGTTTCTTCACTTGTTTAATCAGCGTCGTCGAAATCGCAATTCCCGTAGCATCCGCCGCATGAATAATTCGACGATGTGAATGGCCGCCTTCGCGCGTTAAATGCAATTGTTCTTCGGCATCTAGTGTGAAGCGCACACCTTGTTTGAGCAGAAAATCAACTGCTGCACGACCGCCCTCAACAGTAAACGCCACAGCATCGCGATGGCATAAACCCGCGCCTGCAATGAGCGTATCTTCAATATGATTATCGGTTGAATCCGTTTCATCTAAAACCGCCGCCACGCCGCCTTGTGCATAATAAGTACTGGCTTCAGTCAAATCGGCTTTTGCCATGACGGCAACCTGCAAATGACTCGGCAGCGAGAGTGCCAATGTCAATCCAGCCGCACCACTGCCCACGATGATGACGTCAAAGTTATTGTCAGCATTACTCTGACTTAACTGGCTGTTATCATTATCTTTATTCGAGAGGGTTGGGTCAGTTGCTGTGTCAGCGGTTGGAGTAGTCATGCTCACGGGCGAAAAGTGCCTCTAAAATCTGAATAAGAGCGTGAGTATCAAAGATTTAGCCAGTCTCTGCAAGTGAAAAAACGCCGTAGTCGTGACGATAAATGGCGTTTTTTGCTAAGTTGTGCCCACTATTCTCAAAGAAGTCATGGGGATTTTTGGAATGAAAGCATTTGCAGTTCTACGGATATTTTGAAATGCGTTATGGATTGAAATAATGCTTCGATAAATCTATTTAGCAATTTTGTTAATGCTGACTTACATAGTTATGGTCATTGAATGAAATTAATACAACACGTTGCAACGATTGCTAACACAAGTTTTTTTGGGATTATGGTAAAAAACACACTGCAATCTTTTGCATGATTTTGCTTAGCATTGCTTAAAATATCATTTATTTATGGGAAGTCGCATTAATGGACGCAGCCGCAACACCAGCTTTCGAAAGGAATTCGAGTGAAATAGTCACCACAACTCAATCGACTTACGCGAGCAGCGCAAAGTCGGTGATCAAAGGGTTACTTCTGTCGAGTGCAATCGGCGGGTTATTACTACCGACAGCACAGGCGGCCGCACCCATTGATTTTTCTGATTTAGTGGCACAAGTAGCGCCTGCGGTTGTCCGTGTCACCGTCGTGAAGAAAATGACCAAAGAAGAGCAAATGCAGCAGCAATTGCCAGACATGTTAAAGAAGTTTTTTAGTAATCAAATCGTGATCCCAAATCAGCCTAAGGCACAGACTGAACAAAAATCTTATGGCAGCGCTTTTTTTATTAGCCAAGACGGTTATTTGCTAACAAACCGCCATGTGGTGGATGATGTTAAAAAAGTCACGATTACACTCAGTGACCGTCGTGAGTTGGATGCTGATGTTATCGGTAGAGATGAGCGGACTGATGTTGCCGTATTAAAAGTGAAAGGGGACCATTATCCATCCCTGAAGATGGGGAATTCAGATGCGCTTCGTGTTGGAGAGCCAGTGTTAGCAATCGGTTCGCCATTCGGTTTTGATTACTCTGCATCAGCAGGGATTGTCAGTGCGACCTCTCGGTCAGTGACCGTAGATGGAGCTGTCCCTTTTATTCAATCTGATGTGGCACTCAATCCAGGTAACTCAGGTGGGCCATTGTTTAATCAGCGCGGTGAAGTGATCGGGATTAACTCGCGCATCTTCTCTGGGACGGGTGGCTACATGGGATTGTCGTTCTCGATCCCAATTGATGTTGCGATGGATATTGCTGATCAGCTGCGCAATAACGGCAAAGTATCGCGCTCTTATTTAGGAGTTTATCCGCAGGATATCGATCGCACCTTGGCGGAAGTGTATAACCTACCTAAACCTGAGGGTGCATTAGTGACTAAGATTTCGCCAAATTCCGCGGCAAGTGCGGCTGGCGTTAAGGAAGGAGATATTATTCTTTCTTATAATAAACAAGCGATTTCACGGGCATCGGATTTGGTGAATTTTATTAACCGTACACGTCCGAATACGGTGGTTGCGCTTGGTATCCAACGCGATGGCAAACCATTAACGCTGAATGCCAAACTTAAAGCGGCGACTGCAGAGGATGAAGAAGAGGCAAAAGCTGCAATCGCAGAAAGCGACGCGAAAAATATACTCGGCTTAAAATTGCGTGATATGACTGAAAAAGAAAGTACGGCGTTATCTGCAAAAGGTGTGGTGATTGATACAGTAGATCCAGATAGCGTGGCTGATCATGCTCAAATAGAAGCAGGTGATGTGATCGTGCGCTTGAATAATCGTCCGACACCCAACATGGCTGCGTATATCACAGCGCAAAAAACATTACCTAAAAAAGGTGTAGTGGGTGCACTGGTTCTGCATGAAAATTCACCTCGTATGGTGGGTCTGCGAATCGAATGATGATTTGAAGGGACAAGAGAAAGCGTTTTCTTGTTTATGGGAAAATTCAAAAAACACGCCTTAGTTTTCTGAGGCGTGTTTTTATTTGTAAATCTGTGGTTTTTCAGCTGATCTTCATATCGCGGGTGGCGGTATACGTGTTGTATGTATGCGCATTTCAGTTAGACTACGATGATACCTTCGCAAGACAATAATCAGGATATTTACGTCGTGGCAATTACTTCAACCAGTTCTATTTCCTCTTTGCCAACCTCTTCATCGACATCATCTGATTTGTCCGCCATCATTCAAACGGCTAAGCCAAAGATTGAAGCTGCATTAACAGCGCTACGTCATATTATTTTGGATAAACCTGAACAAATTAAATTATCGCTGACCTGTTTGCTGGCAGGCGGTCATTTGTTATTGCAAGACTTGCCAGGGATGGGGAAGACGACGTTAGCCGAAAGTTTGGCGCGTGGTTTGGGGTTGGGTTTTCGCCGAGTGCAGTTCACCAGTGATATGTTACCTGCGGATATTTTAGGATTTTCGATTTTTAATGCTGAAAAGCAAAGCTTTGAATTTCGTGCGGGGCCGATTTTTACTCAGGTGTTACTAGCCGATGAAATTAATCGCACGAGTCCAAAAACACAAAGTGCGTTGCTTGAGGCGATGGAAGAGCGCCAAGTGTCACAAGATGGTCAAACGCGACCATTACCGCAGCCATTTTTTGTCATAGCAACACAAAATCCGTTTCAGCAAGCAGGCACGTATCCATTGCCTGAATCACAGTTGGATCGATTCTTAATGTGTTTGTCTTTGGGCTATCCATCAGAGCAGGCCGAGCGTGATTTGTTACTTGGCTTAGATCGTCGTCAGATGCTCTCGCAAATGCAGCCCTTGCTTGATCAAGCGACTTTGCTGGTTTGGCAAGAGAGTGTGACGCAAATTCATTTAGCAACGCCAGTACTTGATTATCTGCAACGCTTGGTGGCGAAGACCCGCGAGTCGCGGCAGCATGTTGGTTTATCGACCCGCGGGGTTCTAGCACTGAAACGAGCCGCACAATCATACGCGTTCGTAGTGGGACGTAATTATGTGGTTCCTGAAGATATACAAGCCGTATTTGCCGCTGTAACTGATCACCGTCTCGGTGGTGTCATCAATGGCGCATCGCCAGCGCTGCAAATATTGAAACAAGTTGCGGTCGTTGTTTGACGATAATTGTTTTGCTGATTTTTATTAAGTCAAAAGCAAATCCTCCCTATGAGAATCGGGGATAAGAGCCTTATCCCTTCGCATGACGAAGAGTCCTTTTTCTAAGGAGGGAACAATGCTCCTCCCTTTGCAAAAGCTATGTCTGCGTTAACAGTTGAAAAATAAAATAAGGTTTATACTGGTTATAAAATAGACGGGAGGCTAAATATCATGAAGCACTCGGACTTTAATAACTGGCTAATCAGCCTTAAGACACTG
>JANYEL010000098.1 GCA_025363155.1 Moraxellaceae bacterium | reverse complement strand
AAATTTCACGCGTGATTTAGTCCGTGGCGCACGGCCTGCACTATTGGTTGAAGCGGATGCGACTGATCCTACTGCAACAGCCAGAGCAATAGGCGCGCTGCCTCAACTGGTGCAATCGGTCAGCGATAAGGATTTGAAAGGTCCATTAACCAGACTGAAAAGCGGCGTTCCAGCTTTCGATGTACAAGTGCATGCGCTGTACAACCCCGAAGGCATTAGCCAATACAACGTCGTGCCTGGACTGATGGGCGTAGTGTTGTCGATGACGTTGGTGATGATGACTGGACTTGCGATGACGCGTGAACGCGAACGCGGCACGATGGAAAACCTACTCGCCACGCCTGTCACGCCGATTGAAGTGATCACAGGCAAAATAATGCCTTACATTGCGATTGGATTATTGCAAGCAACGATTATTTTGCTGGGCGCGCGTTTTCTGTTTCACGTGCCATTTGCTGGAAGTCTTATCGCCGTCTATATGGCGGCGTTGCTGTTTATTGCGGCAAGTCTGACCGTGGGGATTACCCTCTCCTCCATTGCTCAAAATCAGCTGCAAGCGATGCAACTCACCATCTTTTATTTTCTGCCAAATATGCTGCTATCGGGCTTTATGTTTCCGTTTGCGGGGATGCCGAATTGGGCACAGTTTATTGGCAATCTATTGCCGCTAACTTATTTTAATCGATTGATTCGGGGCATTTTATTAAAAGGAAATGGCTGGGTGGATTTATGGCCGAATGTTTGGCCGTTGATGTTATTTACTGTCATTGTCATGTTCATTGCAGTGCGTTTTTATCGGCGGACATTGGATTAAAATTGTCGGTTCAAAATTCATAACTTCGCGCAATGAAACGAGTAGTATCAAGTATTACTAGAGTTCAAAAAATTAGAGATTCCAATGATCGACCGTAAATATCAAAGATTTGTGTTTGCATTTTTCATGTCGTTACTGATGTCGTGCATCATGTCGTTTGTGATTAGTGTTTTTAATATGGGTTTCGTAAGTAACATTTTTCACATCTGGCTAAAAGCTTGGGCATTCGCATTTTCGGTGGCATTTCCAACGATTATTGTGGTTGCGCCGCTAGTACAGAAGTTGGTCGGCTTTGTATTAAAAGATGAGTAAGGAAATAAAGATGCCCACCACTAGCAAACGAAGTGAATTAAAAAAGGCTTTGGCGCAAGCAAACAGTTACGCCCAGTGGCTTAGTATTGCGACCGAATTAGATACGCTTGAAGGTCTCATGGAGTGGCGTAACAGTGATGCGTCTGAGTTTTGTCATGAACAGCTGATGCGTGAGCATATTCAGCACATGCAGGTATTACGACAAACCGACGATTTAAAGGGTTTGATCGGCTTACTCCAAGAAAGCGTCTATCGTCATACGGGCGAGCTGAATAATCCTGAACTCTACCAATATGCGCGTACGGGCACGAAGCGTATCGTGACCGAATATTTGGATGAAGTGGAACGGGTGATGCGTACGCTCAGTGAGCAGACTATTCCCCATATCGCCGAAAGTCGTAAGTTGGAACTATTTGAACAAGCGGCAAAGGTTTATGGTCGTCCTGCGCTGATATTAAGTGGTGGCGCGGCGTTTGGCATTTATCATCTGGGCGTGGTCAAAGCACTGTGGGAACAGAATTTATTGCCCGAAGTGCTGTCAGGTTCAAGTATGGGCTCGATTATCGCTGCTGCGGTTTGTAATAAAAGTGACAAAGAGTTAGACCTATTCTTTAAAGAACAATTAGATACCGTTCATATTGATGCGCTACGCTGGCGAAAACCTCGTGAGATACGCGGACAAGGTTCAGTGATGGATGAGCGACAATTGTTTGATCATATTACTGCTAATGTCGGCAGTGTGACTTTTGCGGAAGCGTATCAACGCAGTGGGCGAATTCTCAATATCACAGTTTCCCCCACCCGTACTCACCAAAAACCTCGCCTACTAAATTACCTCTCTGCGCCCGATGTACTCGTCGAATATGCAGCGCTGGCTTCGTGTGCCGTTCCTCTGCTCTTCCCTGCGGTGGCGTTAAAGTCGCGTGGTGCAGATGGACATCAGGTGCCGTATATGCGTACTGAAACATGGATTGATGGCGCGTTGCATGGCGATGTTCCGCGTGAGCGTTTGGCGCGTTTGCACAACGTCAGTCAGACCATCGTCAGTCAGGCTAATCCGCATGTGCTACCGTTTATTACCCACAAAAACCATCGCGGTGTACGCGCATTTGGCAAGCAAGT
>JANYEL010000096.1 GCA_025363155.1 Moraxellaceae bacterium | reverse complement strand
GTACTACCATCAGACTGCTTCATCGTTTTGCGACGGGTTTGATAATCTATCTTGACGGTATCAGGAGATAGGAATCCATCAATGTGATGCGGAACGCGGATTTTAGTCTGGAGCTGGCTATCGCCCGTATATTGTAGCCACTGCTCATGACCGACAGCATCGCGAACAATCCCACTGCGACCATCGGCAAAATATTGCACGGTTGATGCAAGTTTGCCATCGTTTGCAATGCCTGTCAGTTGACCGTAACCATCGTAACGATAATCGCGCGTCGAATATTCAGTTTGATTTTTACGTTGTTGTTTACGAGTGATTTGATCTTCAGTATCCCGCGTATATTTCACCAGACCCGCTTTACGGCTCAGCGAAAGCTCTAAACGATTTGCCGCATCAAATTTATTTTCTTGTACTAATTTACCTTTTAAATCGTAAATATGTGTTCTTAACCCTTGATCGTTGTAGACATACTGCACACCGAGCGCATCAGTATCTTTCGTTTCCTTATTCGGGTAATAACGAATCCGTTGTTGTTGACCTAAACGGGTATATTCATAGACAAACCGTTCCGTTTGGCGTTCAGTTTGATCATCTTTGGTACGAACAAACTCACTAACACGACCCAAAGAATCTCTCAAAATACGCAAAGATTTACCTAAATAAGCGGCATCCATCCCACTTAATAAACCAGAGTCGTCGTAATGATATACAACAATATCGGATTGCTCTGGATGTCCTTTAACATCTGGCAGTGCCTCATTTTGCCACATCATCTGGCCATCGGCATTGTAGCCAAACCGAGTCGTTCGACTTAGAAACTCGCCAGAAGGACTATAGCCTGTCTGTGTCTCTACGATTTTATTGCCCGTTGCGTCGTAATCATAAAGGGTAACTTTTTGCTTGCCCGCAATAATACTTGCTTCTGATACCGTCTTAATCAGCCATCCATTTAATCGATGATTAGACTGTATGTCGTTATTGACATAGATGTAATTGACAGTGTGTGCAGCATCATCAGCACCTACAGACTTGACTGTTGTACTCTTGACTCGTCCAAAAGCATCATACTCATTGGTCAGTGTACGTAAAACACTTCCGTCCTGTGCGAACCACTGCTGACTTTGAATCTGACCACCATTGGTATAACGATAAGAAATGTTGCTTTCACCACATGTCACACAGCCTGCGCCAACAATTTTATCTACCAAGTACCGGGTCCCATCAAGATGATAGGTGTATACCGTTTTTTGACCTAGACTATTGGTAATCGTATTGTTAAATAATAGATTTGGATTGGTTGTCGATAGTGGGCGTAAAACCGATTTGGTATCGTAAGCCACCAATAACCGCTCAACCCCACCTGAGTGCTCACTCAGCGTGGTTCGATCACTATTATCGTATTCCCAATGTGCAAGTAATTTCTTTTCCGTGGATTGCTGCTCAGTTTTACGATCTTTAATCAGGATATATTGAAACTTATCGGTAATATTGTGGTTATCCCCACCTTGATGGCGCGGATCATAGGCATAACCCACGCGACGACCATCTGGATAAACAACCTGCGATAGATTTCCCTGCTTATCTTGAAAATATTCAAATTGACCGATCGGCGTAATGACACTTATTTGAGGTAAGTTATATTTTGTCAGTTGATGTTTGAGAATAACTTTACGACCAGCACGATCCACAATAGAAACTAATTTCCCATCATTGGCGCTATAACTGAGCGTCGTCCATGCGCTATGGCTTGCATTCGATATGGAGGCTAAACGTCCTATAGCAGAAGAACCCATTGGAGAAGTATCGACATCAAAGCGATAGGCGTCACCACTTGGCAAATGCCAAATCCATCCTCCTTTAGGGAGGCGTTCGACCCAACCATCTTCTGGACGACTACTGACACATCGATTGACAAATAAATTTGAAATTGTGACATCAGATAAATTCTTAGGAGAAGTTGTGGACTCTCCTTTAAATGGAAAAGCCTTAACCTCGAAACTTATGCGTTTCCCATCTGCCTGT
>JANYEL010000070.1 GCA_025363155.1 Moraxellaceae bacterium | reverse complement strand
GCGGCGAAATTGATGATGGCTATGTCGTTGAGCTCTATCACCAAGCCAATCAAACTGAAGCGCGTATCCATCAATTAAAATTACTCGATAAACTCGGTTTTAGTTTGGATAAATATGTCCGTTCGTTCATCGTCCAAAGTGCATTTAAAATGTCTAAAGGCGCAGCAGAACGACATCATTTTGATCCGTTATACTCCTTTTTGGGTGAAGGCTTTGCCGCCATGAAACCGCTAAAATCGGCGGAAGTCTTCATTGGCGTTTTCACCAAACATGAACGTGAAATTATTGATCGTATTCAAGCGAATACACCCAACCCATTTTTACGGTAATTTCATAACAATAGAATACGCACTAAACCTATACCCGATTGATTACATCACGTAGACTAGATCGCTGTGATGATCAGGTTAATGTACCGATTGCCCCTTTTTTGCATGGAAAAAACAATGACTGCTCAAGACAATACAGCCTCAAACTCAGCTAGCCCATTTAATACCGCAGCATTGCCAGCAGGAACGCCGCAAGGACAACAACAAACGTTGCCGCAAAACACACAAACCAATGGCGCTGAAACACAGACTCCTGCGAGTAATGTCGGTGAAACCACCCATTTCGGTTTTAAGACCGTTCCAACAGCTGACAAACAAGCTAAAGTTGCTGAAGTATTCCATTCTGTTGCCGCTAAATATGACTTGATGAATGATTTGATGTCGATGGGTATTCATCGTCTATGGAAACGTTTTGCGATTACCTTGTCAGGTGTACGTCGCGGTCAACATGTGCTGGATATTGCAGGCGGTACAGGCGATTTAGCGAAAGTATTTAGCCGCGAAGTCGGTGCGACGGGTCGCGTGGTATTGTCTGATATTAACGAATCCATGCTCAATGTCGGTCGTGATCGCTTGCTCGATGCTGGCTGTAGCAATGTTGATTTCGTACTGGCCAATGCTGAAACATTAGCGCCGTTTGCCGATGAAAGTTTTGATTTGCTCACCATCAGTTTTGGTTTGCGTAATGTCACCGACAAAGATGCTGCACTCCGTTCAATGTATCGTGTGTTAAAGCCAGGTGGTCGTTTACTCGTACTGGAATTTTCGAAGCCCGTCTTTGAACCTTTATCCAAAATCTATGATTTATATTCCTTTACCGCATTACCATTCTTGGGAAAACTGATTACCAATGACGCGGAAAGCTATCGTTATCTGGCTGAATCCATTCGCATGCATCCTGATCAACGCACTCTTAAACAAATGATGGAAACCGCTGGCTTTCAAAGCTGCGATTACCACAATATGACAGGCGGCATCGTTGCGCTGCATCGTGGTTTTAAATAACCTTAGTTCGGGATAAAGATTAATGTACATCAAGAGCAAATCCCTCCTAACCTCCCTTTCTTAAAGGGAGGAACGGTTCCCTCCTTAGAAAAAGGAGGGCTAGGGAGGATTTGCTTTTGACGTTAATAGTTAAATGCAACTAAAACCAATGACATCGGACTATAAAATATGATTGCGACCCTTGCCCTTGCTGCTTTTGAGCGTTTGCTCAATGACTGGATTGATCTTGATGCGGCGACGCGATTGGGCTTCGATCAATTGGCAGGCAGTCTCGACAATCCAACCGTAAAACTCTTGCGCCTTGTCATTGATACGCCAAGTTTGTCGGTCGATGTCTTGTTTGATCATGGGCGCGTTCGCTTATCACCCACTGCGCTCGGGCAACCTGAAACACCTAGTGTTTCGGTGTTTGAACAACGTCCTTATGACAAGAAACTTGCACCCGTTCAAGCGTCCACGACACTACATGTTCCGCATCTCGTTGCCTTAGCCAAACTGATCGGCGCGAAGGCTGGCAGCACGGGTAATTTACCGATTCAAGGCGACATGTCGTTGCTACAAGCCTTGCAAAAAATCATGGCGCAAGCCGAACCTGATATTGCAGGCAAATTAGCGCCATTGATCGGAGATATGCCAGCGCAGCAAATCGGAACCTTTCTCAAGCAAGGTCAAGACGCTTTAAAACAAGCTCACAAAACCTTTGTGGCTAATAGTGAAGAATGGGTTCAAGAAGATAGCGAACTGTTTGCCCCACGTTGGCAAGCGGAACAATTTTCTGAAAATATGCTT
>JANYEL010000047.1 GCA_025363155.1 Moraxellaceae bacterium | reverse complement strand
GCGGGCGACCACAAGGGTCGCCCCTACAAGAAACATTGATCAAAAAAGATCTGTTTATTGCCATTATTCCAATGGATTTTGTGTCCCTAGTGCATAACGCACTCGTTCAGGCAAGCGTTTGCTGACAAAGGCTAAGACATTATTCAAGATGCCCGGTGTGCAAACGGGTTGCCCCGAATTGACAGCTTTCCAGCCTTCGCGCACAACAAACGGTGCATCCGTCCATAGAATTTCGGGAATTTTCTTCGCTTTATCTGCGACATCCATCGCGTCGTGAAATTCAGTATGCGTCAGGCCTGGACAGAGTGCGGTGACGCGAACTCCCACGCGGCGCACGTCCATATCCAACGATTGTGAAAAGGTAAACACATACTGCTTGATCGCCGAATACAACGTGCCGCGTCCTGGTGGTGCAAAGGCAACGATGGATGAGACATTGATGATGCGTCCCCATTGCTTTTCCGTCATGTGAGGGAGCACAGCGTGACAGAGTTCGGTCAGGGCATTAACCATGACTTGTAATTGCGCTTGCACAACGTGTGAGGTCTGCTGGCTAAACACATCTCTCGGTGTGTAGCCTGCATTATTGATCAGAATATCAATCGACAGTTCACGACTGGCAATTTCATCCATCAGTTCAGCAGTTGCACCGACTTCAGCCAAATCACAACGAATTGCTTCCATGCGCTGCGGATATTTCTGTTGTAGCTCGGCGATGAGATCTTCCAAACGGTCTAAACGACGGGCAACCAAGACCAATTGATGACCTTCAGAAGCAAGTTGGCGTGCAAATTCGGCACCGAGTCCGCTGGATGCGCCAGTGATTAGCGCAGTGTGTTGAATCGTCATCAAAATCTTCCTCGATTGTTAGAAACGGACATCGCTGTTTTCATCAGAAAACATTAAAATGCGGCACTTTGTGGGTTTAGACGAAAAGACCGCGACTTTTTCTGTGCAAAAAAGCGTTAGTAAAATATTTTGTGACCTTAGCGTCACAGCATATATACACGTAAAAGCATTACACAGTCATTGTCTTGGCGTACACTCTACACAGTTTTTTTGTGGCTTTGCGCATTTGTCGCATGCCAGCAAAATCCAAAGAAGATTTGTTTCATTATTTGTGGTCAATTTTTTTGCTGTTTCACTTCCTACATCAGGAGCTCTAGGCATGATTTACTCTGGTAATGCCATTTCCGTCCAACACTTGAGCGACGGTATCGCAGAATTCAAATTCGACTTGCAAGGCGAGTCGGTCAATAAGTTGAACCGCGCGACTGTGCAAGAACTTAAAGATTCTACTGCAGCGATCAAAGCTGATCCAAGCGTCAAAGGTCTGATCGTCACTTCTGGCAAATCAACGTTTATCGTTGGTGCGGATATCACTGAGTTTGGCGATAATTTTGCGCAAGGCGAAGAAGGTATCGCAGCATGGTTGGACGTGCTGAACAGTGCATTCAATGGCTTTGAAGATCTTGATATCCCTAAAGTTGCAGCCATCAATGGCATCGCATTTGGCGGTGGCTTTGAAGTATGTTTAGGCTGTGAATACCGCGTTGCGTCAACCGCAGCGAAAGTTGGTTTGCCAGAAGTGAAATTGGGTCTGTTCCCAGGCTTCGGCGGCACAGTACGTTTGCCGCGTGTGATCGGTATCGACAATGCGATCGAGTGGATTGCATCAGGTGCTGAGAAGCGTCCAGACGCAGCAATGAAAGACGGTGCAATTGATGCCGTTGTTGCACCAGAAAAACTGATCGAAGCTGCGATTGACTTGGTAAAACAAGCATTGGCAGGCAAGATGGATTGGAAAGCACGCCGCCAAGAAAAAATGGTTCCAGTGAAACTGAACCCACTTGAACAAGCGATGGCATTTAACAGTGCAAAAGGCTTTATCTTGGCGAAAGCAGGTCCTAACTATCCAGCACCAAAAATTGCGCTGGAAAGCATGGAACAAAACGTCACGATGAACCGTGATGAAGCAGTTAAAGTGGAATCAAAAGGTTTCGCTAAAGCGGCTGTAACGCCACAAGCAACGGCATTGATCGGCGTATTTGGTGCAGACCAAGTCGTTAAGAAAATGGCGAAAAAGTGGGAAAAACTGTCTCACCCAATCAAGCAAGCAGCTGTACTCGGCGCGGGCATCATGGGTGGCGGTATTGCTTACCAAGCGGCAAGCAAAGGCACGCCAATCGTCATGAAAGATATTCGTAACGAAGCGTTAGCGCTCGGTATGGATGTCGCGACTAAACTGCTTGCAGGTCAAGTCGAAAAAGGTCGTTTAACCCCAGTAAAAATGGGTGAAACACTGTCTCGTATTCGTCCAACGCTGAATTTCGGTGACTTCAAAGAAGTTGATATCGTGATCGAAGCGGTTATTGAACTCGAAAAAGTAAAAGCGTCTGTTTTGGCAGAAGTTGAAGCTTTGGTTCATGACAACACGATTTTGGCATCAAACACATCGACTATTTCGATTACTCGTTTGGCGACTAACCTGAAACGTCCAGAAAACTTTGTTGGTATGCATTTCTTTAACCCAGTGCACATGATGCCTTTGGTTGAAGTTATTCGTGGCGAAAAATCTTCTGATACGGCGATTGCAACGACTGTTGCTTTGGCACAGAAAATGGGCAAAGTGCCTGTTGTTGTTAATGATTGCCCAGGTTTCTTGGTGAACCGCGTATTGTTCCCTTACTTCGGTGCGTTTGATTTGCTCGTTAAAGACGGCGCAGATTTCCAACAAATCGACAAAGTGATGGAAAAATTCGGCTGGCCAATGGGCCCTGCTTACCTGCTTGACGTGGTTGGTATTGATACCGGCGTTCATGCAGCGAAAGTGATGGCTGACGGCTTCCCTGATCGCATGAAACCAGCGTTCAAAGGCGCAACGGAAATCATGTTTGATAACACCCGTTACGGTCAGAAAAACGACAAAGGCTTCTATGTTTACGCGCTAGACAAAAAAGGCAAAAAAGCGAAGAAAGTTGATCCAACAACTTACGAATTGCTTGCCCCAATGGTCACTGGCGAAAAACGCGAATTTGAAGCAACAGAAATCGTTGATCGTTTGATGGTTGCTCTGTGTAACGAAATCGTTCGTTGCTTGGAAGACAAAATTGTTGAA
>JANYEL010000042.1 GCA_025363155.1 Moraxellaceae bacterium | reverse complement strand
GTTTAGCTGGCAATGACATCTTAACGGGTGGTGCTGGTGTTGATATCCTGCAAGGTGGTATCGGCAACGATACTTACATTCTCGATGTAGACCGCGATACGATCACTGAACTGGCTGGCGAAGGTACCGATACAGTCCTATCCTCCATCAATTACACCCTAGTTGCCAACGTCGAAAACCTCACCTTTACAGGCTCCGCGGCTCTGAATGGCAACGGTAATGAACTGAATAACTTCATTACGGGTAATAGCGGCAACAACACCCTCTCTGGTTTAGTCGGTAACGATACCTTAACGGGTGGTGCAGGCGTCGATATCCTGCAAGGTGGAGTCGGTAACGATACATACATCCTTGATGTAGACCGCGACACGATTAATGAATTGGTTGGAGAAGGCACTGATACCGTTCAATCTGCGATTAACTACACCTTGGTTGCCAACCTCGAAAACCTGACCTTCACCGGTTCTGCCGCGCTGAATGGTAATGGCAATACCCTCGATAACTTCATTACTGGTAACAGTGGCAATAATACTCTTGCAGGTTTAGCTGGCAACGACACCTTAACGGGTGGTGCTGGTGTTGATATCCTGCAAGGTGGTATCGGCAACGATACTTACATTCTCGATGTAGACCGCGATACGATCACTGAGCTGGCTGGCGAAGGTACCGATACAGTCCTATCTGCCATCAATTACACCCTAGTTGCCAACGTTGAAAACCTCACCTTAACGGGTACCGCGGCATTAAATGGTAACGGTAATGGACTGAACAACGTCCTGACGGGTAACAGCGGAAACAACATCCTCGGTGGCTTTGCTGGCAATGACACCTATGGACTCGGTCGTAACAGTGGTAGCGATAGTTTTGTCGAGAACGATGCGACGGTTGGAAATACCGACATCCTGCAATTTGCCAATGATGTACGCGCTGATCAAATCTGGTTCCGTCAGGTGGGATTAGATTTAGAGGTTGATATTATCGGTACTGTGAACAAAGCCTTGATTAAAGATTGGTATTCGGGATCGCAATATCATATCGAGCAATTAAAATCGGGCGATGGCAAGATGTTGACAGATAACCATGTGCAGAACCTTGTGAATGCAATGGCGAGTCTGGGTTCAACGCCACCAGCAACGATTGATTTGTCTGTCAGCCAGCAAACATCATTAAATCAAGTGTTCGCTGCGAATTGGGCTTAACAATGCTTAAAAAAGGTCATCCATGGATGACCTTTTCATATAATACCCTAACGATAAAAGGTTGTTCTTAGTATGTTTTTCTTGGGTGCGCGTGATGGTGTGGTAAGGCGATTTAAAGTGCAAACGCGTATTATTCCTCAGTTGTTATTAACCGCATTGTTAGTCAGTGTCGGTTATAGTCAGGACTGTTTGGCATTTGAATTACAAGATCCCTTGTTTATAAACGCATCGCATCCTTCAAGGTTAGGCGGCGAACTGGAAGAGTGTCGGTCATTGAAGCTGGACACTGGTGCAGTCCTGACGATATCGAATGCTGTCGCAAGTGCTTTGTGTAACAATCCTAAGACCACGCAAGCATGGGCAAATCTGCAAGCGCAAGTTGCGCAGGTGGGTATCGCAAAATCCGCCTATCTGCCGACATTATCTGCTTCTGGACAGATTGTACTTGATCGCTCGGACAACCAAGGGACCAATACGACAGGTCGCCCTTTTGAATACTCATCAAGCAGCACCAATCATAATATCGCACTCAATCTCAATTGGGTGCTGTACGACTTTGGCTTGCGTGCATCGATAATGGATAGTGCTGAAAAAACATTATTGTCTGCTGTCGCTAAGCAAGACAGCACCTTACAAAGTGTGATTGCAAATACGGTGAAGGATTATTATGCCGCGCTCATCGCACAGAAAAATATTGAAGCCACCAAGCTGTTTGAATCGAATGCGAAACAAGTCCTTGATCTGACAACAGGTCGAGTACAGGGCGGTGTTTCTGCGATTAGTGATCAACTACAGGCGCAAACAGCCTATTCGCAAGCAGTCTATAATCGCAATAAAGCGGAAGGCGATTGGCAGATTGCGTTGGGTACCGTTGCGATTGATATGGGCAAGCGCCCAAATCAGAATATTCGCCTCAGTGATGCGGGTCCTGAAAGATCTGCTGAAAGCGTTTTGCAATCCGTGGATACGATGTTGCAATCCGCACAAGAAACTCATCCTGTCTTACGTGCGGCGCGTGCAGATTTAGATGCATCGCTAGCCAATGAAAAAAGTCTTAAAGCTCAAGGTCGTCCTAGCTTGAGCTTGGTGGGTCAATACAGTACCAGTCAGCAGTCAGAGTCACCCGGCGGGAATCAACCTTATATTGATACCAACCGACAAGATCGATACATCGGCGTCAAACTGGAGGTTCCGATTTTTGAGGGGTTCGGCGGCGTCTACAAAATGAGAAATCTACGGGCACAAACCGATGCAAAAGAAGCTGCATTACTCAGCGCAGAGTTAGATGTTGCAACCAGTGTCTGGTCAAGTTATCAGCAATTGAAAGTCAGTGCGATTAACATGCAAACCTCGCAAGAGATTGTTGATAGTGCGCAATTGGCATTTAAAGCAGCTCAGAGTCGTTATCAACGTGGTGTGACTGATATTCAAGAATTAATTACCAATCAAAATACTTTTTTTAATGCGACTCAGCAGCATATCAAGGCGATTGCAGATTGGCAAAATGCAAAAGTTCAATTGGCTGCAAGTTTGGGGAATTTGAATTTATCGACGATCCAGTAATTTGTTGAGCATTGCCTAGAGGGAATTACCTCCCGATACTCATGATTTCCATATTTATATATTTCAGTCTTATCGGATAGCGTCTTTTAACCGATTTGATTCCATAATCACGTGCTACTCAAAAATGATGTATTTATGACTACAAATAACGCGACGATTGATGTCACCCCTCCGCCACCCGATAGTGGTTTGATTTGTTTAGTGATGCTTGCACGACTCCATGGCACGGCTGCGGATCCAGACCAAATTGCGCATCAATTTCGTGCGGGCGATTTTCTCACCGAACAAGAGTTGGTGATCGCAGCACGTTCATTGAAGTTGCAAGCGCGGACATTAAAACCACGTGCTGAACGGCTGGTTCGTTTACCGTTGCCGGGTATTCTATTGCTCAACGATGGTAGTTTTACCATTTTGGCAAAAATTGAAGAAAAACAAACTGATGAAAATGGGGTGACTCCCGTTTTACAAGCGCTGATTCATGATATTGCCTCTGGCCGCCCAAGAATTATTCCCCTCACTGAATTGCTTGCGCTGTGGTCAGGTCGAATCATTTTGATGAATTCGAAATCGTCTTTGGCGCAAGAACTCGGTAAATTTGACTTTACTTGGTTTGTTCCAGCGATCGTTAAATATCGTCGGTTGTTGATTGAAGTATTGGTGGTTAGTTTCTTTATTCAGTTGTTGGGTTTAGTGACGCCTTTATTTTTCCAAGTCATTATGGATAAAGTGTTAGTCCATCGTGGCTATACCACCTTAGATGTCTTAGCGATTGGCTTGACTGCTGTTGTCATTTTTGAGGTTGTATTGACGGCATTACGCAGTTATACCTTTGCTCATACCACCAGTCGGATCGATGTTGAGCTGGGCGGACGCTTATTCCGTCATTTATTAGCGTTACCTTTGGCGTATTTCGAAGCGCGTCGTGTCGGTGATTCCGTTGCCCGCGTGCGAGAGCTGGAAAATATACGCAGTTTTCTGACGGGTAATGCACTGACTTTAGTCTTGGATTTTGTTTTCTCGTTTCTATTTTTAGCGGTGATGTTTTACTACAGCCCATTGCTAACGTGGATTGTGATTGCGTCATTACCGCTGTACTTCTTAATTTCATTGCTCATTACGCCATTGTTGCGAGTCAGGCTTGCTGAAAAGTTCAGTCGTGGTGCGGAGAATCAATCCTTTCTGGTAGAAACGATTTCTGGTGTAAGCACTGTGAAATCGATGGCTGTGGAACCTCAGCTCACGCGACGTTGGGATAATCAACTGGCTGCGTATGTTTCTGCTGGATTTAAGACCGTTACGCTCGGCACTATCGCCAATGGCGGCGTCACCTTGATCAGTAAGTTGGTGACCGTGCTCCTGATTTGGTTCGGCGTGCATCAGGTGCTGAAGGGCGATATGACGATTGGACAGCTGATTGCATTTAACATGCTGTCGGGTCAAGTTGCACAGCCTGTCATGCGGATTGCACAGTTATGGACGGACTTCCAGCAAGTGGGCATTTCGATGCAGCGCTTGGGTGATATTTTAAATAGTAAAACCGAGTTAGTGACGAATCGAAGTTCATTACCGCGAATTCAAGGTGCGATTTCATTCGATAAAGTGGGCTTTCGCTATCGTCCTGAAGGGCAAGAAATCCTGCGTGATGTGTCACTCCAAATTCGCCCAGGTGAAATGATTGGTATTGTGGGACGGAGTGGTTCGGGGAAAAGTACGCTTGCGCGCTTAGTCCAGCGTTTATATGTTCCTGAGCGCGGTCGCGTCTTGGTGGATGGAATGGATTTAAGCACGGTTGATGCGTCCTCTTTACGTCGACAAATTGGGGTGGTGCTACAGGAAAATATGCTGTTTAACCAAACCATCCGCGACAATATTGCCTTGACGGATAAGGGTGCGCCGCTTGAACTGGTGATCCGCGCCGCAAAAATGTCTGGGGCGCATGATTTTATCTCTGAGCTTCCTGATGCGTATGACACGATGGTTGGCGAACATGGCGCGACACTCTCAGGTGGACAACGTCAACGTATCGCGATTGCTCGTGCTTTGATGAATGATCCACGCATTTTGATTTTTGATGAGGCAACCAGTGCGCTTGATTATGAATCCGAAGCGGTGATTCAGAAAAATATGCAAGTGATCAGTCAGGGTCGTACCGTGATTATTATTGCGCATCGTTTATCGGCTGTACGTGATGCGCACCGCATCGTTGCAATGGATAAAGGACAGATTGTTGAAGTAGGTACTCATGCTGAACTATTGGCTAAACCCGATGGTTTATATGCGTATTTGCATCGACTTCAACAAGGCTAAAATTTTTTTTGGATGATAAAATGAAACTACACCTTTCTGCATTAGGTGAATTATTGGCGCGTTATGGACAGGCCTTTAGGTTGTCGTGGCGCTACCGAAAAGAGATGGTTGCGCAACCGCGTAGTCGTGATGAAGCGGAATTTTTGCCTGCAGTATTGGCTTTGCAGGACACCCCATTAAGTCCGTTACCGCGAGTAGCGTTGTGGACTCTGCTGTCACTTTTATTGCTCGCATTGTTATGGGCTTGCTTTGGTAAAATTGACATTGTTGCCGTTGCAACCGGTCGGGTTGTCTTAAATGGTAACTCTAAGGTCATTCAAGCACCTGACAATGCTAGGATTAGTCAGATTCACGTGACTGATGGTCAGCTGGTCAAGGCTGGGGATGTCTTACTGACGCTTGATGCCGAAGCAGCTCAAGCCGATGTCAGTCGCCTACAGAAATCGCTTTCTTCAGCACAACTGGATGTGGAACAAGGTCAAGCGCTTGATCAAGCGGTTGTGGGCGGCAAAAAGCCGATCATTTCTAAGATTCCACAAGCCGATCATGGGATGAGTGTCGAGGCGCAGCAGCGTGTTACCAGTCAGTATTTTGAATACCAAACTAAACGTAATCAATTGGCATCTCAGATTCACCAACATGAAGCTGAGCGTGAATCGGTACAAGCGCAAATTCAGAGTATTCAGCAAACCTTACCTTTGATTCAGCAGCAGGAGAATGATTATAAAGGCTTGCTCGAAAACAATTATCTACCGCGTCATACCTATCTTGAAAAGCAGCGTCAACGATTAGAGTTGGAAGGTACTCTTGCAACTCAAAAAAGTCGTCTAAATGAGTTGAGCGCCGCGATCCAAGCCACACGCAATCAACAGCTTGAACTGGATGCGGAAACACGTCGTACCAGTCGAGATGCGATCCAAAAAGGCATGTTGGAATCCGCCCAAACGGAGCAGGATTTGGTCAAGGCCACTCGCCAGAATCGGTTGATGACGATTACTGCACCAGTCAGCGGAACTGTGCAGCAATTGGCGGTGCATACCATTGGCGGTGTTGTGACACCTGCACAAAGCTTGATGGTGATTGTGCCTAAACAAGATGGCATTCAAGTGGATGCGACGATTGAAAATAAAGATGTCGGTTTTGTTAGCGTAGGACAGGAAGCCGTGGTTAAAGTTGAAACGTTCCAGTTCACTAAGTATGGCACTTTACCCGCGCATGTGATTTCGATTTCCCAAGATGCAATCATTGATGAGAAACGAGGGCCGATTTTTAATGCTCAAATCGGTTTAGATAAATCATGGCTGAATGTCGATGGTAAACGCATCAATCTTAGTCCAGGTATGACTGTCACGGCAGAAGTCAAAACGGGTAAGCGGAGAATCATTGAGTATTTCTTGAGTCCATTGCTTCAGCATGGAAATGAGAGCCTAGGCGAGCGATAATTTTTCATTCGCTCCTCGTATAAAACTAAGTGAACACCTCGATGTTCACTTAGTTTTTTTTCGCATAACCAAACCTCTTTTTATTATTTTTTTAGCAAACGCCAAGTTGATACCCTGCAAGTCTACATAAGACTTAAAAAGGGGTATCATCGTGGTTGCTTTTAAACAAACCATTCTGCTGGTGAGTGCATTGGCACTTTCTATTTCTGCATTTGCTGAAACTGAGTTGCTCAATGTTTCTTACGATCCAACGCGGGAACTTTATACTGATTTCAATGCGGCGTTTGGCAAATACTGGAAAGCCAAAACGGGCGAAGATGTGAAGTTCAAACAATCTCACGGTGGTTCAGGCAAGCAAGCACGCGCGGTCATCGAAGGATTGGATGCGGATGTGGTGACGCTGGCATTAGCAAATGATATTGATGCGATCAGTGATACAGGCGTGATTGATAAAAACTGGCAAAAACGTTTACCGAATAATTCTGCACCGTATACCTCGACGATTGTTTTCTTAGTGCGTAAAGGCAATCCAAAACAAATTAAAGATTGGAATGATCTGGTGAAACCAGGCGTCAGCATTATTACCCCAAATCCAAAAACAGGTGGTGCGCCGCGCTGGGTGTATTTGTCAGCGTGGGGTTATGAGCTGAATAAAGGTGGAACGCCTGCGCAAGCTCAAGATTTTGTCGGTAAACTGTATAAGAATGTAGCAGTACTTGATTCAGGTGCGCGCGGTTCATTGACAACATTCTCACAGCGTGGCATTGGTGATGTGCTGCTGACTTGGGAAAATGAAGCGTTATTGGCGACCAAAGAATTAGGTCCTGATCAGTTTGAAATTGTGACGCCATCGATTTCGATTTTGGCTGAACCTTCGGTTGCTGTGGTCGATAAATCAGTGGATAAACATGGTACGCGTAAACTTGCCGAAGCCTATTTAAAATACCTCTATACGCCTGAAGGACAAGAGATTGTGGCAAAGAACTTCTATCGTCCGCGCGATCCAAAAGTTGCAGCGAAATATTCGAATCAATTCGCTAAAGTGAAGTTATTCACCATTGATAAGGTGTTTGGCGGCTGGCGTAATGCGCAGAAAGTGCATTTTGCTGATGGCGGCATCTTTGATCAAATTTATGCAAAATAATTTGATGGCATTTTGAATAAAAAAAGACTGAGCAATTTCGTTGCCCAGTCTTTTTTTTGACTTGTTTTGAATTAACCCAACAAATCCTTCAATCTTGTTTCAGCACGACCAATCGCCGCTTTCACTTGACGTGGTGCAGTTCCACCCAAATGATCACGTGCAGCAACAGAACCGGTCAAAGTCAAAACAGCAAACACATCTTCTGTGATCAAGTTTGAGAACTGTTGCAGTTCAGCCAATGTCAGTTCAGACAAATCACGATTTTCACGAACACCGAGCGCAACCGCTTTACCAACGATTTCATGTGCGTCACGGAAAGCGATGTTCTTTTTAACCAAGTAATCTGCCAAGTCGGTTGCTGTTGAGAAGCCACGTAACGCGGCTTCTTTCATGACTTCAATGTTTGGCACCAGCGCAGGAATCATGTCACCAAAAGCGATCAAGCTACCGCGTACGGTATCAATCGCATCAAACAATGGTTCTTTGTCTTCTTGGTTGTCTTTGTTATAGGCGAGTGGTTGGCCTTTCATGAGCGTTAATAAACTCATAAGATCGCCATATACGCGACCACTTTTGCCACGAATCAGTTCTGGAACATCAGGATTTTTCTTTTGCGGCATGATCGATGAGCCAGTGCAGAAGCGATCTGGAATTTGCACAAAACGGAATTGTGCAGACGTCCACAGAACTAGCTCTTCACTGATACGTGACAAATGCATCATGATCAACGCAGCAGCACTGGTGAATTCAATGGCGAAATCACGATCAGAAACCGCATCCAGTGAGTTTTCACACACTGCTTCAAAGCCAAGCAGTTGCGCAGTGTATTCACGGTTAATTGGATAGGTCGTCCCTGCTAGCGCAGCCGATCCAAGCGGCAAGCGATTGACACGACGACGCAGGTCAATCAGGCGTTCGCCATCACGTAACAGCATCTCAAACCATGCCATCAAATGATGACCAAAAGTCACAGGCTGAGCCGTTTGCAAATGGGTGAAACCAGGCATGATCGTATCAGTGTGCGCACTTGCCAATGACAAAATGCCACGTTCCAGTTTTGCCAACAGTTGCATCAATTGATCGATTTCATCACGCAAATACAGGCGAATATCGGTTGCAACTTGATCATTACGGCTACGACCTGTATGTAGTTTCTTACCCGTAATACCAATCATATTAGTCAGGCGATGTTCGATGTTCATATGAACATCTTCAAGGTCAATGCGCCACTCAAAACGACCTGCTTCGATATCAGCCAGAATGCTATTTAAGCCTTTAGTGATGTCGTCGCGCTCTTGATTGGTCAGTACGCCAACAGATGCGAGCATCGTGGCATGAGCGATCGAGCCTTGGATATCTTGGCGATAAAGGCGTTGGTCAAACTGGACAGATGCGGTAAATTCAGCAACAAAGGCATCAGTGGCTTCGGTAAAACGACCGCCCCACATTCCTGAAGATTCATTCGATTGATCGGTGTTACTATTCATAGCAGGAGTATTCACTGGTGTGGTCATTGTCAGGTCGCAAACGCAAAATAAGTGCAAGTATAGCAAATTCAACTCTAAAACAGGTCAATAAACCGCAATGACAAATGCACGTATCGATCGAGACTATACGTTCTTTTTACCCCGTTTTTCGGAGGC
>JANYEL010000040.1 GCA_025363155.1 Moraxellaceae bacterium | reverse complement strand
TGGCGACTAAGTATCTGGAGAATTATTTGGGATGGCGAAGGTTTTTGGAGCGTTGGGGAAAAACTCTAACTCCAGAAATTGCGCTAACAGTTGCTTTGGCTAAAAATAATCCATTTCAACTGTTAACGCAGACATAGCCTTCTATAGTGGGGTTGATGGGATGAAATTACCAGATGATCCTTGGAATCATTATCTACAAGAATCTGCGTAGATACAAATGAGACGTACGATTTAGTAAATAAAAGCTGGGACTTGTCTCAGCTTTTATTTTGGTGCGATTTTTAGGATTAAACCTATAGAAGCTCTACCCCAAACTTCCGAACAATAAGAGCAAATCCAACAAAACAAACAAACGTAATCACGACACTCAAACCAATCGCTGCCCAGAATCCTACGCGATGAAACAGCGGCGGAAAGGCGAGAAACATTGGTAAGGTCGGAATGACGTACCAAAAAGTATAGTAAGCATGATTGGCAATTTTGGAATCGGGTTGTTTTTCAAAATAAAGCCAAAACAACACTAGAAAAGTGACCAGCGGTAATGATGCTACCAGTGCGCCGATCTTATCGCTGCGCTTTGCTAACTCAGAAACGAGAATGACGACAGCGGCAGTTGTCAGGTATTTTATAAGAACAAATGGCAATTTATTTCTCCAATGATGGAGTTATTTATAGGGTGCGCTATGCGCACTATTACGTAAGTGAGTTTTAGTAAGAGATTGGGATAGGAATTTTGATAAATCTTAAAAGCTTAGTAACTCTTTGCCTAAATATTAAAAGAGTAATAAAAATTAAGCTATAAAAAATGCCATCTTTCATATGTGCCCTAGAGCTTTCCTTTTTAGATTTATCGCCATAATAAATGATCATGGATGGTTTATTTGGGAGATATATAATATTTATGAAACCATTCTCATGTAAACGCGTCAATAAAAAATTAGGTAACCTAATAATGTCAGTTATTTCTTTGCCTTGGGGTGTTTTGTAACTAATATAAGCTTCTCGCTCTCGTGCAATTGTTGACAACCGTTTTTCTTGTTCCATAGGAAATGCTTTTACTGCTATACCATGTTCAGTTAAATCTTTATCTTCGTAATATCTTTGCGCAGATATGCTGAAATCGATGAAGCCAGAAATAAATATAAAACCTGCTACCAACCAAAATTTTATCATTCTTAGTACCTTATTTTAATTTGATTTAGATGTATGGTACTTATTGCGCGCAACGCATAATCTAAAAAGGTGCGGATTGCGCACCTTATAATTATTAATTAACCGACATTCACCAACTCCGCCTGAACCATATTCATACTACGAATATCCGTTACTTTCACCGTCACAAACTGACCAATCAATGAAGTGTCGCCATTAAATTGAACGAGGCGAGTATTGTCAGCGCTCGCAATTAACGCACCTTCTTGACGATCAGATGTTTTCTCGACGAGAACATTCAGTGTTTTGCCCAACATCGCATCGGTCTTTGCAATTGTTGAAGCTTTCAATACTTCTTTCACACGAGATAAACGTACTTTTTTGACATCTTCTGGCGTATTGTCAGGAAGTTCTGCCGCTGGCGTACCAGGACGTTTGGAATAAATAAAGCTATAAGAATGATCGAAATCTAAGTCTTTAATAAACTGTAATGTGTCTTCAAACTCAGCATCGCCTTCGTTCGGGAAGCCAATAATAAAGTCACTCGACAAATGAATATCTGGACGCACTGCACGCAGTTTTTTGATCTTCTCAATATAAACATCAATCGTATGATTGCGTTTCATTGCCGCAAGAACTGGATTTGAACCGCTTTGGACTGGTAAATGTAGATGAGACACTAATTGTGGCAATTCCGCGTAGACATTGATGAGTTCATCAGAAAATTCAAGGGGATGGCTGGTGGTATAACGAATCCGTCCAATGCCTTCAATCTTCGCCACTAAGCGTAGTAAATCGGCAAAGTTACAGACGCCGCCATCATGCATATCGCCACGATAACCATTGACGTTTTGACCGAGTAGGGTGACTTCGCGCACGCCTTGCGCGGCAAGACTGACGATTTCTGCAATCACATCATCGAGTGGGCGTGACACTTCTTCGCCACGGGTATACGGCACAACGCAGAACGAACAGTATTTCGAGCAGCCTTCCATGATGGAAATGAAAGCTTTAAAGCCTTCAACTTTCGGCTCTGGCAAGAAATCAAATTTTTCAATTTCTGGGAATGAAATATCAACCAGAGAGATTTTTTGATTGGTCGATTTGTCGGCTTTATTGGCATTATATTGATTGAGCATTTGCGGTAAACGATGCAAGGTTTGTGGGCCGAACACCATATCGACATAAGGCGCGCGCTTCTGAATGCCTTCGCCTTCTTGCGATGCCACACAACCTCCAACACCAATAATCAATTCAGGGTTTTGTTCTTTCAGCTTGCGCCAGCGACCGAGTTCACTGAATACTTTTTCTTGGGCTTTTTCACGAATCGAGCAGGTATTCATCAACAGAATATCGGCTTCGGCAGGATCGGACGTGAGTACATAACCATGTGAATCACCCAATAAATCCGCCATACGACTGCTGTCGTATTCATTCATTTGGCAGCCTTGCGTTTCAATATACAACCGTTTAATCGACACGCCAGACTCGACTGGAAGTGCCAGAGTTGCTGTAGCCGGAGTGCTTGTCGTTTGCGTGTTTGAAGGAGTAAACGTTTGTACAGTCATGAATGTTACCAAGTATGCGGAGCAGGATGATTCAAGGCAATTGGCCTATGAAACCTTACGCTAAATCAGAAAGCGCATATTTTAGCATTTTTTGCGCGGAGCGATAAGGGAGATTGTTTTTTGTGCGAGATATTCATGATGAATGGTTTAGATAAATTGTCCCATTGAATCGCCTTAATATCTCGAAAGTCTGCACAAAGCCGTGTTTTCTGCACGATTACTGCACATTGTCGTGGATTCTGTGAACTGTGCATACAAATGTTTCGAGATGTAACAAGACGAAACTGATAAATGATTGTGAAAGCGTTTCAACTCGAATAAAGTTAATTCATAGCAGTTCACGATGAATTCGATCATGAGCTCAATCGAGATTTAAAGTACATCAATAGGAAATAGGAGTGTCGATCATGAATAAATTAATGATAGCAACTATTCTAACGGCGAGTGCAGCGGTTGCTCAACCTGCGCTGGCAGATTATGACACCGTGGGTTCGGCGGTGATTGGTGGATTAGCTGGTGCTGTGATTGGTCATGCGGTCGGTGGTCGTCAAGGTGCGGCAGTCGGTGCAGCGATTGGTGGTGTAAGTGGTGCGGTGATTTCTTCAAGCCAACCGCGTAGCTATTATCAAAGCGGCTATGACCGCAGCTATGAACGTGCACCAGTAACTTATACGCAACAAACGTATTACGAAGAGCCCGCTCCTGTCGCTTACTATCCAGCGGCGTATTACCCAGTTCGTGAGCAGGTTGTTTATCCAGTCCAGTATACAGAATACCGTGGTTATCGTTATCACCGTGATCATGGTTGGCATCGTGGCTGGGATCGTGACCGTGAGTGGCGTGGTGATCGAGACAATGATCATGCTCGCGACTGGAATCGCGGATACTCAAATTACTAAATGATGATTTTGTCATCCCCGTAATAGTGGTAAAGTTGCATAGTATTTGATTCCGTCATTGGTGAAAGCGAGTGGCGGTTCATTATCAAGTTAAGTGGTAATCGAGAACGAACGCACCTATGCGCCGTCCGATTTGAAATATTAGGAAAAGGTAATTTTTATGAAAAAAATGATCGCAGCTGTCGCTTTTAGCGCAGCAATGTTAAGTGCTTCATCAGTCTATGCAAACGATGCACTTCGTAGTGCGCTTGGTGGCGGATTAGGCGGTGTTGCGGGTGCCGCAATTGGTCAACAATTCGGTGGTAAAACTGGTGGAACGATTGGCGCAATCGCTGGTGGTGCTGCAGGTGGTGGTGTTGCGGGTGGTCGCAATGGCGCAATTGGTGGCGCAATCGGTAGTGGTGCTGGTGCAGCTATCGGTGGACAAACAAGCCGTAACGGTCAATTGGTTGGTGCAGGTTTAGGCGGCGCAGGTGGTGGTGCAATCGGCAGTAGCTTGGGTCAGAGTCATAGTGCAAGTTACAGTGGTGGCGGTTCCCGTGATCGTGGTTATTACAATGATGATCATGATAATGGCCGTCATCGTGGCTGGAAAAAACACCATCGCCATCACCATGACAATGATGACTAAGTTTGATGTATGACTAAAAAGCAGCCCTTTATGGGCTGTTTTTTATGAGTGGTATTTTATTTGAATGTTGGAGGACTTAATTGTCCTTTGAGGCTGTGTAATACGGTTTTCTCACTCGTTCTTTTTTAATAAATCGATCCGGGCGGATGGCGGCTGCGAGTTTGTCGGTCATAGGCAATGCCTCGCCGAGCATTTGAGCCGCAAGCAATTCCGCGCAAAGCGGTGCAAACGAAAACCCTTTAGAACCGAGTCCTGCCAATACAAAGACATCGTCCATTTGCGGTACAGCGCCAACAACAGGCATCGAGTCACGTGGTAATGCCCGAAGGCTCGCACGTCCTTGCCATGTTTTAGTAGGAGGAAGTTGTTTCGTAAGTTCTGGGAAACTGTTTTTTAATAATGCTAGATTTGAGTCGTGCTCAGTTAGTCGAATATCGGTGCATTCATCATCACGAACGAATGATGAACCAAGCAAAAAATTATTTTTAAATGTTGCTGCATACCCACCATAACCGAGTGCAAGACTTGGTGAGTTTTCGGGTGCAGCTAACCATGACATTTGTCCGCGAATGACTGTCAATGGCGGTAATGTCGGGCAAAGACTGACGCTGTCTTTAGCATTGGCAATGATGATTTTGGTTGCTTGTACGATGGGTTGGGCATTGTCATCTGCAATAATCCAATCTGATTCATTCGGACGTTTAAAAAGTTGCTTAGCCTGTGCTTTGACTAGTGTGACTAATGGTGATGCCAGCACATGTTTTCGAATCGCTTGTGGGTCAATTCCTACGGCGCATGGCATAAACATGAAGTCGCTTGAGCATGTAATTTTGGCTTTTTTCGATGCCTCGGTGCTATTCACGATTTGCACAAGATTAGTTGGATAGCCTTGAATCTTTTCTAAATCATCGGCTTCAATTTGCAGTAAAGCACCTTTTGATACCACGACATCATTTGCCCAGTTCTGCCACCAACGAGCAGTGGTAAGCGCGCCCATGGTTTGAAGGTTGCCACTGACACGGTTGAGTTTCGGAAGCTTGGATAGCAATAGTGCACAGGGATTGCCTGATGCCCCAGAGAGCGGTTCATCTTGTTCAATCAACGTCACGGCATAGCCACGTTGTGTCAGCGCATGAGAGATGGATAAGCCAGCGATGCCTGCGCCGATGACTACGAAAGTCGTTGAGTCATTTGGTGTCATTAGAATCGGCGTGGTTTGCACTTTTAAATCAGTAATCACATCGCCAAACCATAGATCAATCGTGAGTCGTTCATCATTGAAAATTAAACGATGAACGCCAGAAATTGCAGGCGGATATTGGGCTAAAAGAAGCTCAAATAAGTTGTTAAAGTCAGGAAAATGAGCAAGGTGTAAGGCAAGTTCTTCGCTGGATAACGGCTTTTCTGCAGTGGTGATGATCTGTATGCGACTATTATTGTTTGGACGCGTTTTTCGCCAAAGTTGCCATATTTTAAGAACGTTCAGGCCATCGTCAAATTCATTCGCGTGGAAGATCAGACATTGAAATGCTGATAAGTCTGCGAACTGCTGAGCGAGCAGTTGCAGATCATTTTTTTGAACGGAGAAGGTGGTCATTCAGTTGTAATAATTAACATTACCAACGGCGTGTACGGCGTAAAAAGTTGCTGGCAATCATATAACCAATCAGCGCACCAACCAAAATTGCGACTGCGCCATAGATAAACATTTGCGCACCGCGATCACTTTGCAGGACTTTGACTTGGACGCTGAGGTTGTCGTTTTCAAGTTGAAGTGTTTGATTGCGTGTGAGTGCATCACGATTCGCCACTTCAAGTTCATCGAGACGTTTGGTTTGGATTTTGTTTTGCTTACTGATGTTGGCGTACAGTGTTTCAAGCGTTGGTGGTTTGATCACAGGCGCAACGACCGCAGGTGCTGCTGGAGTTGCAATTTTGGCTGCTGTTGTTGCAACTTTAACAGGCGATGCTTGTGTGGTTGCTGCTGGAGCAACAGGTGTAGTTGCTGCAGGCGCTGCAAAGCTCTGTCCAATGTGCAATGCAATCAAAGTCGTCATGACGGCGGCGATCTTTTGGGTGGCGTGAATCATGAAGGCTGTCCGTCAATAAGAAAAATTTGATGTGCGATAGTACGATTATACATTCGGGTTTGGTAGTGCTTGAATAAATGGTTTAACAACAACCGATTCGTATACGCCTTCCAATACAAAGGGTTCTTCCGCAAGCCATGCATCCAATGCCGCACGATCAGGAAAGTTTAGCACGAGCAAACTACCCGTAAAGCCAGCCGATGGATTGCCGTGGTCGATCGGGCAAGGCCCTGCGAGCACAACTTGACCCGCTGCATCAAGCGCTTGTAGGCGAGCGAAGTGAGCAGGGCGGTGAATTTTGCGCATCTCTAAACTATTTGGAACGTCGGTTGCGTAAACGGCAAATAATGGCATAACTTTCTCTTCAATCTGGTGAATAAGGTTTCGTTGTTTAGTTTTGGTTTTCGGCACTTTTAAGATGATTGCGCAGCAAAATAAATTGCCCAACCATAAACAGAAGCATGATCGCAGTGCTGCCAAAAACTTTGAAATCAATCCAAAGTGCAGGAAATGCAAATGCAAAAACGAGATGCAAACTACCGAGGATAAAGAAGAATGCAGCCCATGCAAGATTGAGTTTTTTCCAATTGGCTTCAGTCAACTCAAACACCGAGGAGAGAAAACGCTTCGCTAAAGGAATCGGATTTTTGCCGACCATTGGGCTGATTAAGAACGCGGTACCAAAGGTCCAGTTAATAATCGAGGACTTCCAGCGTAGCCAAATATCGTCGTGGAGATAGAGTGTTAAGCCACAAAAAGCCAGCGTTAATAATAGGGTAATCCACTGAGATTTTTCCAATCGGCCTTTTTGCAGTATAAAATGCAGTGCGTAGACGATGACACTAGCAATCAGCAATCCTTGGGTTGCGATAAAAATCGCGCCTGTCGTTGCAGGAGTGATTGTGAGATGACCGTGTGCGATATCTAATACAACAGGTTTCTTCGCTAAAATGAAGAATGCTACCAATGGCACGAAGTCCAGCAATGCTTTCATGCTACGCTCTATTCCACATAATCAAAAGTTGAAGTATAGATGATCCTGCGTGCGGATTTACATACACACAGTCACTTTTCTGATGGTCAATTGTCGCCATCAGACTTGGTCACGGCTGCGCATGCGGCGCAGATCACAGTTTTGGCACTCACCGATCATGACACAGTTGATGGTTTGCCTGAAGCACGCAAACAAGCGGAGGCTTTAGGACTGCAATTGGTTGATGGCGTCGAGCTTTCGACTCAGTGGACACGTGCGACGACGAAGCGGGCTTTGTCGATTCATGTTGTGGGTTTAGCGATGAAGGATTTTGCGCCACTTGAGGTTGTACTTGGTGAGCAACAAGTGATTCGCGCGCGGCGAGCGGAACAGATTTGCGCAAAATTAGAGAAACTCACCAAACGTCCTGCATGGGATGCGGTGCTTGCTTTGGCAAGTGGCCGTGCGGAGGGGATAACCCGTGGTCATTTGGCGCAGTGGTTGGTGAATGAAAAACTAGTGAATAAACCTCAGCAAGCCTTTGATCGTTATCTCGGTGAAGGTAAACCTGCCTATGTGCCATTGGAATGGCTTTCAATGGCGGATGGCGTTGCTGCGATTGTAGCCAGTGGTGGTCAAGCGGTTTTGGCGCATCCTACGCGCAATAATTTAACTGCAACGGCAATGCGTCAGTTGTTGATTGATTTCAAAGCGGCAGGTGGAAAGGCAATTGAATTGCCCGCGATCAATGAACCACCAGCAACGCGTGCAATGATCAATCGCTTAGTGGCGCAACATGAGTTCTATGTATCGACGGCGAGTGATTTTCATGGTGCGCATATGATGTGGAATAAATTGGGTCATGTGCCGTCCCTAGCAGTGGGGCAGAAGGGTGTTTGGGAGTTGTTTTAGCGTTTGACTGATTAAGTTAGCGTTTATCACTTTTCGATAGTGACAATGATGGCTTGGATCTTGCCATCAATTGCTTCCCATCCAAATCGTTTACCGATGGCTTCCTCTGATATATTTGTTGCTTCTTCAAGCATTGAGGCATCACGCGCCTCTATCTCATTTCGTAGTGGCGTACCCTGACAGAATGCGACCGCTGCATCACGACTGGTTGTTGCTTGGCTACGTGCTGTAACTTTGTCGATTTGGGGTAACGCGGTAAAGCCACCGTTTGCCAGATCTTGTTTGATGACATGATGGTCGTGATAGCCATAAGGCGTGCGAACCATGAAACGTGGCGGATCTTCAGGGAAAAGTGTTGCTAAGGCGGTCGTTACGGTTTCCGCGAATTCGTTATCCTCAATCCGATCCCACACATTGAAAATGAGGATGCCTCCTGTACGAAGCACCCGTCGCATTTCCGAAAATGCTTTGGACTTGTCTGGAAAGAACATGGTACCGAATTGGCAAACAACGGCATCAAACGTTTCATCTTCAAAAGGGAGTTGCATCGCATCGGCTTGACGCCATTCGACAGTGCGCGTGGTTCCCACGGTGGAAGCTTGATCGAGCATCGCTTGATTCAAGTCTGTGGCGACGATGGAGATATTTTCAGGTAACGTGGATGCCAAAAGTCGTGTCACCACACCCGTACCTGCTGCAATTTCGAGTACTTGAGATAGAGATTTCGACTTTAGCCGATTCACCAAGTCTACAGCATATGGGTCAAAAATCATCGGCACGAGATAGGTGTCGTAGAGCTTCGGAATGGAGCCTGTAAAGACTTTGTCGTTATCGGGATGATTCATGGTGATCTCCTGAAATTTGGTTTTTATTGTACTCTTGCAACAAGCTGGGGCAAGCCCGCAGCCTACGCTTAATTCACTGGTTTGTTATGAGCCAAGCGATATATAGACGCCGTATACAATATCCACGCGATCAAGGCTTTCGTGGTTTTGTTGAAAAATTAACTTTTCTTTGCAGAGACTACTTACTCTCTGAAGATGTTCATTCGCCTTGCGTACTTCCTGTGTGTCAAGAAATACCATAAATTTTAAGCATGAGACTGGATTAAGTGGTGCTTTTCGCTTTCCGTTTAGAAGCCCAGATATATCTTTTTCTATTCCAATCCTTTGTGCTGAGCCATATACGGAGCCCCCATTTATTGGGATATTGCACTTGACCTCACCAACAAATGTTATGGGATAGCCAAGCCAAATATCATAACCATTTGTGCTCGGTTTCGACTCATGAATGATTTTATAAATTGCTTGAATTGCGGACTCATCTAAACCAAATTTTAAAGAAACCCATTCTGCAAAAGAAATAGTTAACTTTAGGGTTAGCATATTGTTTATATCTGATAGTGCCGATTTGAGACTTAAAATTGCCTTTGGGTTAAGCTTTGCATAATAGTCATCTTCTGGTAGTGAAAAATTAAGTGAGAAAAATTCATTAATGCGCTTACGAATATGATCTTCTCGGTTGTAATGTACTTGTTTATTCATCGCGCACAACCACTCTATGCATCAGTATTGACAATAAATTTCCACTTTCTACTTCATAGAATACTTATGTCAATTCAAAATATAATTCACAGCCTTCAACGGCTCTGGAATATCCACTTCGCCAAGACTAATGCGTACATCAATCTCAATCGTCCGCACCATGGCATCCAGCGGCAAATGATTTTCGAGTAAACCAAACGGCTCCTCTAACTCACTACCTATGCCATCTAACCCAAAAAAAGTATACGCCAAAACAGCAACCACAATCGGCGTTGAAAATCCTAATACACCACCTAAGCCAATTGGTAGCAGTAAACAATAAAGATACGACGTGCGGTGCAATAATAATGAATAGGCAAACGGCAAGGGCGTTGTTTGAATGCGCTCACAAGCCGTTTGAATCGACGACATGGATTCAACTTTTGTAGCGAGCTGTTGATAGCAAATGTCGGTGATTAAACCGTCTTTAAAGCATTTCAAAATATCTTTATAGATTAACTGTAAAATAAAATCTGAAGGATTTGGATGCTTCAGGAACTGTTGATATTCGGCTGGGCTCAGCCATTCTTGCATTTTCTCGGACGAGTTCTTCTTGCGAAGTTTTGCATTCAAGTGATGAGAAAATCCGATGGCAAGGTAGAGAACGCGTTGGCGTAGCTCATCAGGTAACAGTAAACTTTCGCGCGATAAATTACGCATGGTGACAATCAGTGCGCCCCATTCTTTGCGTGCTTCCCACCAGCGGTCGTAGCAGACGTTATTTCGAAAGCCCAAGAAGATCGAGAGCGCTAAGCCAATCAATGAAAATGCGGCAATCGGCAACGCAGGTAAAATATTCGGATAGCGACTTTCAAAGCCAGAAATCGCAACAGACAACAAAATCACAAATACCAGTTGTGGCAAGATATTTGGCAGAATCGAGCCACGCCATGACAGCAGCATTCGAAAGGCATTTGGGCGTGGACGTACAATCATGCAAATCTTCCATTAATTTGGTTTTGAATTAGTGCATGTTGAGGTTGCAAAAAAAACATTCTCAAATCATATTTCAGCACACTTCGACTCCGTAAAGTAGAACTGCATAGCTCGTTGAGCGGAGTCGAAACGCGCGGGAAATACTCAATAAACTCTAATTTCATCTAACATCAACATGCCTAGCTAGAGATTAATTCGTTTGCATGATAATTGCGAGGCATTGCACCATTCTGCGCCAGCGATTGGCTACCTGTTGAGCCGACAATCACATGATCAACCAATTGGATATCCAATAAATAACACGCTTGAGCAAGCTGCCTTGTCAGTGCTAAATCGGCTTCCGATGGATTTGCGGGTGCATCTGGATGATTGTGGGCAATAATGATTTGCACCGCCCGATGTGCCAACGCACGACTCAGCACTTCGCGTATATGTACAGAACATGCAGTCGTCGTGCCAAAGAATAGCTTTTCAAAAGCCAATAAACGCAATTGACTATCCAAAAATACGACGGCAAATACTTCGCGTCTTTCTGCTTTCAGTTGCTGGGTAATGTAACGCAAAACTGCGTTTGGATCATTTAAGCCGATGCCTTGGCGCAGTTCACTTTCAACATGTCGTCTTCCTAGTTCGAGTGCCGCCATCAGATGCGCGTATTTCGCACTACCGATGCCATGACACGACATCACTTCTTCAGGAGTCGCTGATAATAGTCCTGCCAGTCCATCAAATCGCTCAATCATAGAGCGAGCAAGTTCGATGGCTGACTGCTTGGCCGTGCCTGTGCGTAAGAAGATTGCTAAGAGTTCTGCGTCAGAGAGTGCGCTTGCACCTTTATCAAGTAAGCGTTCGCGTGGACGTTCGGATTCTGGCCAGTCACGGATACTCAAGAGCGCATGCTCCAAATGAATGTTTTCATAATATTCTAATTTTATGTATATTTTTATTAAGGTCAGTTTGCCATTTCATCGTATTTGAAAGCAAGTAGGATTGATGGGGAAATAAAGAAAACCTCACTTAATCATGTCAATACTTTGGCAAAACTGGCTTGGAGTGGTATCGTAACCAAAACTGATTTTGAGTGTGTCATCAATGCAAGCATCCGCAACTCCAGCATCATCAACGAATTCACAGACCAGCAAGAATATTCTCTTGGGTGTCACAGGCGGTATTGCAGCGTATAAAAGCGCGTATTTAGTCCGTCGATTGAAAGATGCAGGGTTCGCTGTGCGTGTGGTGATGACGGCAGGTGCGCAAGCATTTGTGACGCCGCTGACTTTTCAAGCCTTATCGGGTGAGCCTGTGCATACTTCGTTGCTTGATCCTGAAGCCGAAGCGGGGATGGGGCATATTGAACTGGCACGCTGGGCGGATTTGGTTTTGGTTGCGCCAACCAGTGCAAATGCGATTGCGCGGATGACAGCTGGTGCGGCTGATGATTTGTTGACGACGGTGATTTTGGCAACGCCTGCGCCTGTTTTTGTTTCGCCAGCGATGAACCAACAAATGTGGCAAAACCGCATTACTCAGCGCAACTTACAGACCTTACGTGATTATGGCTTTCATGTCATTACGCCTGATTCAGGCAGTCAAGCGTGTGGTGATGTGGGCGAAGGACGGATGCCTGAACCTGAAGAATTAGTAAAGATTGTTCAATACTATTTCCAAGGTAAAACCTCAACTGTGGTTTCCACAACCTATGAAACACTTGCAGGCAAACATGTCGTCATCACCGCAGGTCCAACGCGTGAAGCGCTTGATCCTGTCCGTTATGTCAGTAATCATAGTTCAGGAAAAATGGGCTTTGCGTTGGCAGAAGCGTGTCGTGATGCAGGGGCGCGTGTGACGCTACTTGCTGGCCCAGTGAGTTTGCCTACACCAGCAGGCGTTGAGCGGATTAACATTGTTTCGGCGCGTGATTTACTCGCCATGAGTAACAAAATCGTTGACGCAGGCTGTGATGTCTTTATCGCGACGGCAGCCGTTGCTGATTACCGAGCTGAAACCATTGCCGATCAAAAGATCAAAAAACAAGGCGACTCCTTGACGCTGACTTTGGTGAAAAACCCTGATGTTGTTGCCACAATTGCCCAACATGCGAAGCGTCCTTTTATGGTGGGTTTTGCTGCTGAAACGCAGCGCATGGAAGAGTATGCACGTGGAAAATTAGACACCAAACAATTGGATATGATTGCCTGTAATGACGTATCGCGTGGCGATATTGGTTTTGCGTCAGATGATAATGCAATGACGGTTTTCTTCTCTGATCGCTTTGGATTGGAAAAAGTGATTTTAGATAAAGCGAATAAGCATGTGATTGCTGCGCGTTTGGTAGAGTGTTTGGTTCAGGCTGGTGCTTAAAGTAAATTTGATTTCGAAGAAATTGCCCTGAAGTCTTCCCCTGAGGGGGAAGATTTAGAAGGGGGTGCTTTTGATTTTAAAGTCAAAAGCACCCCCATCCCAACCTTCCCCCTGAGGGGGAAGGAGCTAAAAAGCAAAAATTAAAAGGAAAACAAAAATGCCAAAAAACGTAGTCATCACAGGCGCTTCAAGTGGAATTGGCGAGGCGTTGGCTGAGCGGTTTGCATCCCAAGGTTATAACCTTGGTCTCGCTGCGCGTAGCGTGGATAAATTAGATTTATTGGCCGAAAAATTACTCCAGCAATATTCCATTCGAATCGAGACAGTTAGTTTAGATGTCAATGACGATGCCAGTATTCCAGCTGTTTTAGATGATTTGGCGAAGCGTTTAGGCAGCATTGATATTTTGGTGGCTAATGCAGGCATTGCAGGTTCACGACGTAGTGGAACCAATGATTTAAGCATTGATAAAGCCATTTTTCAAACGAATCTCATCGGTGCGATTGCGACGCTGGATGCGGCAACTAAGATATTTCTAGCCCAAGGTCACGGGCATTTGGTGGGTATATCTTCCGTTTCAGCATTCACTCCGATTCCAAAGAGTGCCGCGTATTCGGCAAGCAAGGCGGCATTAACAAGCTATATGAATGCCATGCGTTTAGAGTTAGCGAGCAATCATATTGATGTGACGGTGATTCACCCTGGTTTTATTAACACACATCTTGCGCCAAAAATGGATCAATATCCGTTTGTGATTAACGCTGATGTGGCAGCCAAGCAAATGGTTCATGCCATTGAACGCAAGCAAACCAACCCGATTATTCCTGCGTTGCCGTGGAAAGGGGTTAAAGCTTTATTGCAAATTACACCTGATGCTCTGATGACGCTCGTGATGAAGAAATTAGTGAGTAAAAAATAATTCTAAAACAGTTATTTTTACGCGTGGAATGAAATCTGTTAAGCAGATTTAACGCTGAATTGCTTTTAGTTCTATTTTAGATATACAAAGTAACAAAAGTCAGTTGATTCTGTTTAAGAAACACACTACAACATAACGTAATGGCAGTAAAAGTTGCTATCGGGTTTCTCATATTCATACGACTGTGTAAGGACAATACTAATGGCTGGATTTTTTGAACTAAAAACAAGTAAAGATGACCAAACATTTTTCGTGCTGAAAGCAGGAAATGGTCAAGTTATTTTGAAAAGCGAGTTGTATACCACGCGTGCTGCAGCAGAAAACGGAATCGCTTCAGTACAAAAAAATAGTCCACTGGATGAGCGTTACGAGCGTGCAGTGAGCAAATCAGGTAAACCATTTTTCAACTTGAAAGCGGGCAACCATCAAGTCATTGGTACAAGCCAATTATACGAAGCTGAAGATGGTCGAGATAACGGCATTGAGTCAGTCAAAACCAATGGTCCAAGTAATGATGTTCGTGATGCAACCGACGACTAAGATTCAAGCGACAACGCCATGTTAAACATGGTTAAATGAGCAGATTAAGCAATTAGTCTGCTCAATTTTTTTGTGGTGCGTGAACCTACCTATGCAAAATCTGCCAAACCTGCGTGAAATTAGAACGTTTCGACCTGATGTATTTAAACAGCCGCGTGGCTTTGTTCAACCGACTTTTGCGCATCAGAGTGTAGTCCTTGAAATTGGTGCTGGCGTTGGTTTGCATGCGCTCACTTTTGCTCGCGCCAATCCGAGTGCCCAAGTCTTCGCAATCGAACGTACCGCCGAGAAATTTCAAAAGTTCAATCAATCGCATTTGTCTGAAACCTCTCCAAACCGGAATCCCATTCATGCGGATGCGATTCCGTGGGTGGTTCATGCAATTCCGCCTGCATGTTTGCAGCAAGTCTTTATTCTATATCCGAATCCTGAGCCAAAAAATCCTGCACAGCGTTGGTTTAATATGCCGTTTATGCAGTTTTTATTATCCAGAATGCAGCCGAATGCGACGCTGACATTAGCCAGTAATATCACAGAATATCTGGATGAAGCTGAGCAACAGATGCTGCATGTTTGGCAATTGCCGTATGTGCGCTCAGCGGTGACAACGGAGCGCCGTACGCATTTTGAGATTAAATATATGGAGCGGGGCGAGCCGTGTGGCAATATCGTCGTCACGAAGCCCGAAGGTTATACAACGCCATTTGATAGCTATTTCAGCAATGCGCAATAAAACTGTACTGCGTTTGTTCAGTCTCTCTGTTGTAAATGGCTGGATTCATGTATTGTTCGGCTTGGCATAGAGCTTGCTGGATTGATAGCAATGGCGATAGAGCAAATGCCAAAGGATATTGGGCAGATTAGTGTTTTCTCACTTTGAGATTCAATTGGGTTTTTATTAGATTTTTTATCAGGATAGGTAAATATGAATCGGGTTTCTCATCATATTGCGCTCACGGCAATGACCGTAGCAATCGTGTCAAGTTTAGCCATTTCAGGCTGTAGCAAAAAAGAGACTGCCGCAAGCAGCGATGGTTTAGAAGTCAAAATTGGTCATTCCGCACCGCTAACAGGCGCACAAGCTCACCTCGGTAAAGATGCGCAAAATGGTGCACAACTGGCGGTTGATGATCTGAACGCACAAGGCGTAATGATCGCAGGTAAGAAGGTTCATTTCACGCTAGATGCGGTCGATGATCAAGCCGATGCGCGTATCGCAACGACTGTTGCTCAGCAATTGATTGATGACAAAGTAAGCGGCGTGATTGGACATTTGAACTCATCAACGACATTGCCAGCATCACGTTTGTATAATCAAAATGGCATCGTGCAAATCAGCCCATCAGCAACCAATCCAACCTACACCCAACAGGGTTTTGGTAATGCATTTCGTGTGATGGCGAATGATGTGCAACAAGGTCGTGCGCTGGGTACATTTGCTGTGAATGAGCTGAAAGCGAAGAATATTGCTGTGATCGACGACAAAACTGCTTATGGCGCAGGTTTGGCGGCTGAGTTTGAAAAAGCGGTAAAAACTGCAAATGGCAATTTAGTTGCGCATGAATACACCACCGATAAAGAAACTGATTTCAACGCGATTTTGACCCGCATCAAAGGCAAAAATCCTGATCTGGTGTTTTTTGCAGGCATGGATGGTCAAGGCGCGGCAATGGTTCAACAGGTGAAAAACTTGGGTTTGAATGCGCAATTCATGGGCGGTGATGGCATCTACACACCTGAATTCATGAAATTGTCAGGTAAATTCTCTGATGGCGCGATTGCGAGCTTACCTGGTGCGCCTTTGGAAAAAATGCCTAAGGGTCCTGAGTTCGAGAAGAAGTTTGAAGCGAAATACGGCCCAATCCAACTGTACGGCGCATATAACTATGACGCGGTCATGGTGATGGCGGATGCGATGAAACGTGCAAATTCGGTTGATCCGAAAGTGTATGTCAAAGAGATGAAAACCGCGAACTGGCCAGGTGTGACCACGACGATTGGTTTTGATGATAAAGGCGATTTGAAGAAAGCCAGCATCACGATTTATAAAGTGGAAAGTGGCAAATGGGTTCCGCTCAAGACTGTTGAATGATGGTTTGAGTCATTGCCTCGTTTAAGCCGTACAACGTGTAATGCGTGTACGGCTTTTTCTTTGGTTACATCAAAGTTTTGATAGTTTTAGGATGGTAAGTGCATGAGTTCAATCGGTAATCGTGTGGTAAGTTGGGGGAATAATTTTCTTCGCTCAGATGCTCCGAAAAAGCCTTCGTTGTTTTGGCGATTGCAGCGCGGTTTTATTTTCACTGTGTTGAATAAACTGATTGGGATGTCGATTCCTTTTACGCGTCGTAATCGCTTTGAAGTCATTGAGTTGCGGACTGGGTATTTGAAGGCGGTGATTCGATTACGCGGTAATAAAAATCATATTGGGACGATGTATGCAGGCGCGATGTTTTTGCTTGCCGAAGTGCCAGGTGGCATCGTGTCGTTGTTTGAGTTTGGGTCGGGTTATTTCCCGATTCTGAAAGAATTGAAGATGCGTTATTTGTTGCCTGCGACATCAGATTTGACGATTGAGGTTTTGTTGACTCAAGCGGAGTTGGATACGATTCGTCAGACTGCGGATGAGAAGGGAAAGAGTGACTTTAACCTGACTTTGGATTTGAAAGATGAGAATGGGGTAGTTGTGGCGCAATCGGTGGGGTTGTATCAGTTACGGGTGAAAAAGTGAAAAATAGGATCTTATCGTTTTTTGATTTAGTTTGTTATAGTTGGTATGCTAAGTTATTAATAAGTAGAATAAAGCTTCCATAGGGAAAGGGGTTAATTGTGAGGAAAGGCGTTTTTAATGTTTTATATCTGATTCTATATGTTGTAATGCTTGGGTACGATGTTTCTTATCTTTCATCAGTTCGAGATCCTCAATGGATTGTGAATTTAGAGTGTATATTTCATGGTAGTGCAGCGGTTTGTATCTTATTTTATCTTTTTTACATTCGACCTAGATTTTTAATCTTATTATTCAAAATAATACCTATTACTTTAATAATATTTGATATTTTTTCATGGTATTACGATTTTATTATTACCCAACATAGTGATTTCTCTATTTTGGTTATGTGCTTGGCCACAATTACTATCATCATGTTTCTTATCCCATCATGGTATATCTGCTATCAATTCGGATATCTAAATGAAATTACAGACCCTAGTGAAAATACCCCACTTGGCAAGAGTTTGATGAAATGTAAAGTATGGTTAGTCAGTAGTGATGGTTCTGAAATAACGAATAAATCAAATACAACTTCTCTTAAAAAGAGATCATTTAGTCGACAGAACCAAGGATTAATTCTTTTGGGGGTTATTTGGGCTTGTCTTGCGGCCTTACAGACTAGTGGTGGATTAGCTATACATATGTTTGTGATAAAGTTTATTTTTCCTGTATATGCGCTTGTTCTGTATAGTATTTGCAAAAAAAGAGGGATACTTTTAGATCCAACGGCAGATCATAGTAACACCCCTCGATGGATCATAATTTGTCAAAAATTTTTCTATATCATGGCTGGATACTTAATAGCATTCTTTGTTGGAATGGCTACAATGTTAGTTAAACTTTCTAATAATTAATTTATATTTCAAAGTAGGGCGCGCAATGCGCACCCTACAATTTACTAAGCCGTAACCCGTCCAATTTCACCATTCAACGCATCAGGCAAGTCTAAAATCAACAAACCTGATTCAATAAGCGCATCAGGTTTCGCAACCACAAGCGCTTCCCAGCCTTCAGTCGTTTCCACGACATTCACAATATTGACGTTTTGTTCAATCGTTTGACCAATTTGTGGCAGCGTACTTGTACCTTCTACACGATGCAACCATGCTTTCGGTTTGGCACGAAAATAGAGACGTGCAACGATTTCCTGACCTAGATAGCAGCCTTTGTCGTAATCCACGCCAGCGCGTTGATGTAGGCGAATTTCTTGTGGTTGGAACAGTCCAGCATTTTCAGCAGTGATCCACGCCGCACCTTGAGCAATCGCTGTTTTTTTCCATTCATCAATCGTGGTTGCAGTTTCATTGACTTGAAAATTAGCTGAACCATTGATAGTCGCTGGGTAAATGTCTTGGCTATCCGATGCCTTCATTTTAGAAAATGCACCATATTTGCGAATATGCGCTTTAAAGGCATCAAGCAAATCAGTTGAAATCACGACATCAAATTGTTCTGCGTCCTGACGCGTCAGCCATAGTCCAAAAGCAATCCGACCTTTTAAATCGCAAATTGCAGTTGGACGAAATTCGTCATTACCAATCTTGGTTACATCCACAGTCACCTGACCTTGCAGGAATTTTTCAGTGTCTACGCCAGAAAGGCTGAGGGTGCTGAAGGAAAGAGTGTTTGAAGACATGAGATAACCTATCCTAGACGATGAGATGTGGTGCAATAGATGTTAATGAACATTATCCGCTATTTATCGGGCTTTGGTTGTAAAAGACAAGTCGAAATCTGGTGCATTTTGTGCATCTATTCAGTGAACTTGTCGTGTTCATGAGCAAGCAAGGTGTTGGCAATGTTACACTTTAGCCTCGAATTTCATGTTTAACCATTTCAAGACGCCATTATGCCGATTCACTCATTCGAGAAAACCTTTGACCAAGCGGTCAATCAGACGCGCACAGTTGCCATTATCGGTGCTGGCCCTGCGGGATTGATGGCGGCTGAACGCATTGCGGCGGCGGGTCATGCGGTCACGGTGTTTGAGCAAAAGGCTTCGGTTGGGCGCAAGTTTTTGATGGCAGGTAAGGGTGGTCTGAACATTAGCCATAGCGAACCATTTGAAGATTTTTTGCAACGTTATGATCAACCTGATTGGTTGAAACCCATGTTGCAGGCGTTTACGCCAAGTGATTTACGGACATGGGTGAGCGATCTAGGTATAGAGACTTTTGTTGGTTCGTCAGGACGAGTTTTCCCCGCTGAAATGAAAGCCGCGCCTTTGCTACGAGCATGGGTTGCGCGGTTGAAGGCGAGTGGTGTGCAGTTCCGTTTGCGCCATCATTGGCAAGGCGTGAGTAAAGATCATACTTGGCAGTTTCATACACCTGACGGTGAGCAGTCTTATGCGTTTGATGCAGTCGTTTTGGCGATGGGCGGGGCGAGTTGGGCTAGATTGGGTGCTGACGGTGCATGGCGTCAGTGGCTAGCGGAACGTAATGTGGTGACGGTCGATTTCAAGCCGTCGAATGGTGGTTTTGTGGTGAACTTTAGTCCGTTTATACAAGCGCATGCAGGCGAGCCAGTGAAGTCGATTGTTGCCTCAACGGTTTTGCCTGATTCGGGTAAAGTCATTGAAAAATCTGGCGACCTCATCATTACCGAACAAGGTGTTGAAGGCGGGGTGATTTATGCATTATCACGTCATTTGCGTGATGCCATTTTACAAACTGGGCAAGCACAATTGACCTTGGATTTAATGCCTAGCCGTAGTTCTGAGCAGTTGATCTCTCTGTTGTCGAAGTCAATTGGCAAACAAACTCTTGCTAGTTTTTGGCGGCGTCAAATAGGCTTGGATGGCATCAAAGCGACTTTGGTACGCGAGTATGTGCCACGTCAAAAGTGGGTTGATGCAAGTGCTGTTGCACACACCATTAAAAATCTAACCATCGCAATAGATGGCATGCGTCCGATTGATGAAGCCATTAGTACGGCTGGCGGCGTGTCATGTTTGGCGGTTGAAAAAGACCTGATGCTCAAGCAGTGGCCCGGTGTATTTTGTGCAGGAGAAATGCTGGATTGGGATGCGCCAACAGGGGGGTATCTGTTGACGGCATGTTTTGCTAGCGGTCAATGGGCGGGACAAGGCGTGAATGAGTGGTTATCTCACCACGCCAACGAAGCAACTTCTTAAAACACTAAAACCAAAAAGCGACACCCGCAACGACAAATGTCTGGTTTGACTGTTCGCCATTTGCCGTCATCAAATCCGCAGTCTTTCCATAATGACGATTCACTTCTAAGCCGACATAGGGCGCGAATTGATGGTTGACGTCATAGCGCAAACGTAAGCCCGATTGCACTTCACTTAAGCCGTGACCGAGGTCATTCGCTAAGTCATTTTTGCCATAAAGACTCACTTCTAAGCGCGGCTGTAACACCCATGATTGCGTGATGCGCCAGTCATATTCAGCATTTAGAATAAGCGTAGTCTGGCTCTGATCTCTGACATAAAACGTTGCATCCAAATCCAGCCAATAGGGTGAAGTGCCCTTTATACCCAGCGCAAGCCAAGTGCGATTGTTCACATAGCCACTATCTTGGCGTGCGCCTAATTCGGTATTCCAGAATGTGCTTAATGGTCTACGCCAAAGCACTTCTGTTCGCGCATCCGCGAGACTTTGATTACTGCTTTTCCCTTCGGCTTTTAAGACAACGCGATTCCAATCATCACCCCACCAGCCTTCAATCTCGTAAGCACCTTGATTGCTATTGCCACTATGTGCCCGCTCCAATCGATGGACAGCGAGACTCATAAGCGGATCATTGCCCATCATCATCGGCGGATGTATCAGTCCAAAATCGCGACCTTGTGAATAATCTGAATTGCGTGCATTAGCTGGCGCTGCGCCTCCATGCATATTACCCATATGCCCCATATGCGCTTCCATCGGCATGATACTCGTGCCGTGATGCTCCATGGCTGGAGCAGGCGCAGTATCCATAGGCTTTACACCTTGATCCAAGCTCGACATATCCATCTCTGGGTTCATCGGCATGTGGTTATGATTTATGCTGGGTATTTCTTTTGCCGTTGGCATGGGTTTTTTGACCACAAGTTTAGGCTTCTGCTCATGGTGAGGTTTGGCTTTTGCTTGCGTTTTTTGACTGCTGGGTTTGGTGTGCGTTTGCTGTTGCCCATGCATAGGCATGCTCATGTCCATATCCGCCATTGAGCTCATATCCATGGCGGCATGATCCATGCTCCAAGCAGGTGTATTGAGGAGTAATAAAGCGAGTAGGCTTCGCTTATTGATCATTGGTTTCTTGATCACATGTTTTTTAATAATCAGTTTCTTAAGAGTAATTCTCATCATCAGTCCACCACCACTTCACGGAACATACCCGATTCCATGTGATACATCAGATGGCAATGCCACGCCCAACGCCCTGCTTCACCAGTCACATCAAAAGAAACCTTCTGCGCAGGTTGCACCAAGAACGTATGCTTTCGCACTTGGAAATCCCCGTTCGGCGTACGTAAATCACTCCACATCCCGTGTAAATGCATAGGATGCGTCATCATCGTGTCGTTGACGAGAGAAATACGAACGCGTTCATTTTTGGCCATACGAACAGGCTTGGATTCTTTAAACGTTAAGCCATCAAAGCCCCAAATATAGCGTTCCATGTTGCCCGTGAGGTGCATTTCAATTTCGCGTGTCGGTTCACCCTGTTTTTGCTGATCATTTTTAATCGAATCAATCGAATGTAAGTCTGCATAAGTGAGCACACGGCGACCATTGTTGCGTAGATTAATGCCTGCATCATTAAGGTTGGTGCGCGGCATATCCACACGCATATCGGTACTGATGCCGTATTCAGTATCTGCATGATGCGCGATCGTTTTTCCAGACATATCACCCATCATGTCGGCCATTGAGAGCCACTGAATTTTATCTAATGGCGGAATTTCAGCTTTCAAACCTTGTTTAGTTGCCAGCGTGCCACAGGCATAACCTGAGCGATCAATATTCTGTGCAAAAATAGTATATGCGTCATCTGTAGGTTCAACGAGCACGTCATAGGTTTCTGCCACACCAATCCGAAACTCATCTACAGAGACAGGTTCAACCGCTTGACCATCACTGGAAATAACGGTGAGTTTCAATCCTGGAATTCGCACATCAAAAATTGTTTGTGCGCTGCCATTGATGAAGCGCAAACGGATTTTTTCGCCCTTTTGAAACAGCCCAGTCCAGTTTGAAGCAGGGTTCACCCCATTCATCAGGTAAGTGTAGGTATGCGCAGAAAGGTCGGTGAAATCAGTCGGAACCATCCGCATCTGATTCCACATTTTTCGAGCTTCAATCGCATTCTTCCAGCCTTGCATTTTTGCATCGTGCAAAAGTTGCATCGCGGTCGGTTGCTGATAATTATCAAAGCCAGACTGTGCTTTTAGTTGCGTAAGCAGGCGCATCGGATCTTTGTCCGTCCAATCCGACAGCATCACCACATAATCTCGATCAACTTTGATGGGTTCACCATCACGCGGCTCGATGATTATTGCACCCATCATGCCCATTTGTTCTTGAAATCCAGAATGCGAGTGATACCAATACGTGCCACTTTGCTTAATTGGAAACTGATAGGTAAAGGTTTGCCGTGCATCAATCCCGTTAAAACTAATCCCTGGCACGCCATCCATGTCAAATGGCAATAAAAGCCCATGCCAATGAATTGACGATTGTTCTTGCAGTCGATTGGTCACACGAATGGTGACGGTTTCACCTTCCTTAAAATACAGCGTCGGCGCAGGCAGGCTGCCATTGATTACGGTTGCAAGGCGAGGTTTTCCTGTGTAATTGACCCAAGCCTCGTCAATGATCAAATCAAACGTGTTTCCCTTCAGCTCAGGCACTTGACCAGTGATCGCGGTGACGTTTTTTGTTTTTGCAAAAGTGCCTGTACTTGCGGCGATGCCTGCAATGGTTAAGCCTTGAACAAATTGACGGCGTGAAAGTTGAAAACTCATATCAGATTTAATCCTTGCACAACCACGAACAAACCCATGATAGCCATGATCCCATTTTCTGCAAAACTTACGACTCCGAGTGGCGCTTTTGAATTGCCACCAACACAAGCGCAGTTCAGTGCCATTTTATCGATATACACGGCCTTAAACACGGAGATCGCACCCGCAATACCAACCAATGCTGCGGCAATTCCAATCAGTAACGGGAATGCATGAGATAAAAATCCTAAACCAATCAACAGCTCGGCAAAAGGATAAATTTTTCCATAAAGTTTGAATCGTTTCGTCACGATGTCGTATTTCTCAAAACTTTCCGCAAAGGACTGAATGTCCATGAGCTTTAGCGCCGCTAACATGGATAAAGAGATTCCCATGAATTCCATCACAGTTTGCGATAAAGCGAGTGTCATTAGCGCTGCAACGCTAAACAATGCAATCACTGTGATATATGAGTATTCAGCTTTTTCCGAAGCTACATCAAAATAAGCAGCGAGGTCGGTATAGCCACCAATACGTTCATCATCAAAGAAAATCTGTGGCGTTGTTGAGACTGCATATTGTGCTTTAAACATTTCCGCATCAGCTTTTGACGTCAATTTATGATCCTCAAAAGCAATGCCTTTTTCCTTGAGTAACTTCACTGCGCGTAATCCCCATGGACATTCATGCTCGGGATTAGACATCCGATAGACTTTGACATGGTGAATATTGTTTTGCTTGCTGCTCAATGTGTTGAATGATTTTAAAATAGTCATGATTGCTCTCAATTAGTGCTTTCAATGGATATGATTTAAATCTTTAAATTCGGGCAAATAGTGCCAGTCTCTTGCATAGGATCAGCACGCCAGCGCTGTAAGACACCATTGAGTTCAGAGTGGAGTAATGTGAGCTCTTTGATTTTATTTTCGATCTCAGCCACTTGTTGAATCAATTGCTGCTGAATTTCATGGCAAGGTAAGTCACCTTGGTCATACACGCTCAAACAAGTTTTTATCTGGTTCAAACTAAAACCAAAAGCTTGTAGGCGTTTAATGAAATTGAGCCGAGTCACGGCATCGGGATGAAATAAGCGAAATTGTCCATCAGTACGGCCATTGGTTTGCAACAGCTGTAACGATTCGTAATAGCGAATCGTTTTAATCGAAACATGCGTTTGATTCGATAATTCGCCAATTTTTAATAATTCAGCTGTAGACATATAAACCCTAATGCAAGTGCATGATTATTGTATAAAGCCACTATACACCCTCTAGTTAAAGCTATGTCTGCGTTAACAGTTGAAAAATAAAATAAGGTTTATACTGGTTATAAAATAGACGGGAGGCTAAATATCATGAAGCACTCGGACTTTAATAACTGGCTAATCAGCCTTAAGACACTGAGTCGAGGGCAGCT
>JANYEL010000037.1 GCA_025363155.1 Moraxellaceae bacterium | reverse complement strand
GTGCTCTGCTGTCAGTCCATAACCGTCTTTACCCGACAGATAGTGATTGATCACGTCGAGCTTCAGTTCAATCGAATGCTTACTGATAAAAAACTGCACCTTAATCAGTTGGAGGGTGTCCAACTTTTGGGGTGCAGTTCAATTTGACGTGGGATTTTTTATTTGTGTCTTGACTCAAACTTAGCTCAAGGACATAACTCGACAGCCTCGTCATCCTGCGTGTTCAGCAACACCAGAAGCAACACGATTCCGCCCTTGCTGCTTCGCCTGATATAACAACCAATCTACCTGCGCAATGAACGAAGCCGTTGTATCCTTCACCGTAGGAACTATTGTACTCACGCCTAAACTGATCGTCAGGTAAGCGCCCAGTTTCGAACTGCGATGCGGAATCATTTCATCCAGCACGATCTGACGACATTTTTCCGCGACAGCAATCGCATTATGAGTATCTGTTTCAGGCAAAATCATCACAAACTCTTCACCGCCAAAGCGCGCGAAGAGATCACGAGAGCGACCCGCGACTGTCGCCAGTAGTTGAGCCACGCGTTTAAGACACTCATCGCCAACTGGATGTCCATACTGATCGTTGTAATCTTTAAAATAATCAACATCGATAATAATTAGCGACAGTGGCCGACATTCACGATAAGCGCTGCCCCACTCACGTTCCATCGTGATATCAAACATGCGTCGATTAGCAACATCTGTCAGACCATCGGTAAAGGAATACTTTTCGAGCTTGCGATTTAAACGAAGTAATTCTTCTTCGGTTTTTTTGCGTTCGCTGATGTCGAACATGAAGCCGACTAATGCTTCGACTTCACCGTTTTTACGGACGACATGAACAACATCACGAATCCAGACATAGCTGCCATCGGCAGTGAGTGCGCGGTAATCCGCCTCGTGATCAATACCTGACTTAGACTGAGACACACAAAAATTCACGACGTTCTCACGGTCTTCCTCGTGCATCCGCGCAGCCCAATCTTCAACACTGATCCAACTCTCTGGCTTCCAGCCCAAAAGCGCTTCGATCTGCGGTCCGATATAACTAAACTTCATCGTTGCCCAATCAATTCGCCACGGAATTGCTTTGGTGGATTCCAACAATGTCTTATAAACCTTGTTGTCATCGGGTTCCATTTCTTGCTTATCGCTACTGACCATGTTCCTGACTCCTTTCAGATAACTCGGTTGTACTCCATCACGTCAGAGAACGCTATTTAAAGAATAGCTACTTCATCCCCACGACCAATCGTCTCGCGCTCATAATGCCCGGTTGCTGTTCAAGCCTTGCCAGCAAACGAGAGAGTTGCGCCAAACCTTTCACTTCAATTTGCAACTTCATCGTTGCAATACCATTTGCTTCGGTGATTGTGTTGACCTGTTGAATGTTAATTTGATCGGCAAAGATGACTGCGGTCAAATCTTTCAGCAGACCTCTTCGATCATACGCCTCGACGACAATTTGTACAATTTGTCCGTTTGATGGCTGCATTTCCCAGCCGGCTTCCACCGCACGGCCTGCATCCTGAGTGATCAAACGCGCATATTCTGGGCAATGCTCATTATGAATACTGACCCCACGATGCTGAGTAATATAACCCGCAATCGGCTCGCCATGGACTGGCTGACAGCACTGCGCGACATGTAGCTCTACATTATCCAAGCCATCAATCAGAATGCCGTGCTGCGATAATGTCCGACTGGCACGTGGATTCAATGTCGGTTTCAGCGTCAACTCTGGTTGATCGCCGTCAGGCTGCATTTGCTTGTTAATCTGATTCATCAATTGATGCAAGCTAATATCACCTGTCACCAAACCAATCAGAATATCTTCGCCGCTTTTAACATTAAAAATCTTTGCATAATCGGCAAGATCAATACTCTTGGGATGAATCGCAAGACGCGTCAGCTCTTTCGCCAGCGTTTCACGACCAATTTCGAGATTTTTACTGCGATCTTGCTGGCGGAACCAGTAGCGTAATTTATCGCGCGCATGGGCAGTTTTGATATAGCCGAGTGAACTCACCAACCAATCGCGATTCGGATCACGATCTTTCTTGGTTAAAATCTCAACCTGTTCGCCCGTTTTCAGCTTATACGTGAGCGGGACAAACCGTTGATTGACGCGCGCGGCATAACAGTGATTACCGACTTCGGTATGCACGTGATATGCGAAATCCAACACAGTCGCATCTTTCGGCAATTCTCTGATATCGCCATCACGACTGAAGACGTAAATCTTCTCGAACTCGCCCCAATCATTCAGCGAACCAACATCGCCTTCTTCATCCGAATCATGATCATCAGCCGCTCTTGAACCATTCTCTTGACGATTTCTATTTTCTTGATAATTTTCCAGGACACTGCGCAGCGAATGCAATTTATGGTCAAAGACGATATCGCCTTTTTTGCCGCCTTTAGTACCTTCTTTATAATTAAAATGTGCACAAACGCCGAGTTCCGCTTCATTGTGCATTTCAAAGGTACGGATTTGCACTTCAAGCGAGCGATTTTCTGCCAATACAGCCGTATGCAAAGAGCGATAACCGTTGGCTTTTGGATTAGTGATGTAATCATCGAACTGATCGGGAATATGTCGCCACAGTTGATGCGCGATACCCAGTGAATAATAGCAATCTGGCACATTATCGACCAAAACGCGTAACGCACGAATGTCGTACAACTGATCAAAACTCAGTTGTTTGCTTTTCATCTTGCGGTAAATCGAATAGATATGTTTAACGCGACCCGTCACTTCGGCTTTGATGCCTTGTTCAATCAACGCCGCTTGCAGCTTTTGCGTCATGTGCTGAATATATTGTTCGCGCTCTAAGCGTTTTTCACTCAGTAAGGTGGCGATTTCTTTATAGCGTTCAGGCGACAGGAATCGGAAGGCAATATCCTCCAGTTCCCACTTGAGCTGGGCAATCCCCAGACGATGCGCCAACGGCGAGTAAATGGTTAGAATTTCGCGCGCAACACGCTCTTGCCGTTCGCGTGAGGCATTCGCCAATTCACGAACCGCGAAGGTACGTTCAGCGAGTTTAATCAACACCACGCGCACGTCTTCGGTCACAGAAATCAGCATTTTATAAATGCCCGATAAATGCTCGCGTTGATTATTTTCAAAATGATCTTCGAGACGACGATTGCGCTCGATCAGTTCCGACAAGCCCCCCATCGCCAAGGTGCTGCGAATGAGGTTTTCAATGCCCGCGCCAAAAATTCCCTGAATCTCATCGAGATCAATCAGCTTTTCACGGACGCTACGAAATAGAACGGAAGCAATTAACGTCTCTTCATCGACACGCAGATGGGTCAAAATATCCGCCATCCCGACACCTGCTAGATAGGCGTTGGAACGATGTTCGAATCGTGTTTTATCGGCCTCAGCTGCACGACGTGCAACCAATTCACAGGCCTGACGTAATTGCTGAATCGCAGATTCATCCAGTTGCTCGGATAATCGAGCTAACCAGCCTTCCAAATCAACATCGGATTCACCATAGCTTACGACGTCAGCATCTGTACGCTGTGCAGCGTTTGCTTCATCCATACGTCTCGGTAAATCTTCGCGTATTCTGACCATATCAACCTCGTGCCTCAACGCGCGACTTTCTTATCAATCTAAATTTTCAAACTTTTCCTGCGCTGAAAAATCCTTATCCACAGCATCACCAGCGGATTATGGAACTAGCAATAAAGCATCATTTCGATCACTTTATTGCATAACAACGACAGCATACAACCAATTAAAAAATCTTACTTTTTCACAAACAGCGCAATCGATTCGACATGACTGGTATGCGTAAACATATCCATCACACCTGCTGATTGCATCACGTAACCTGCTGCTGTCAGTATACCCGCGTCACGCGCTAGCGTGGCTGGATTACACGATACATAAACAATCCGTTTAGCATTGAAGCGCGCCACATAATGCATCACTTCTTCTGCACCGGTACGCGGCGGATCGATCAGTAACGCATCAAAACCTTGCGCTGCCCACGGCTGATGAGAGAAATCTTTCGTCAAATCTTGTGCATAAAACTGAACATTTTCCATATTGTTCAATGCCGCATTCTCACCGCCGCGCTGCACCATCTCGGCACTGCCTTCGACGGCAACCACTTGACCAGTCGCACCAACACGTCGCGCCAGCGGTAATGAGAAGTTACCTAATCCACAAAATAAGTCGAGAACGCGCTCGCCTTCCTTAAGCTCTAGCAAATCGCAAGCCAATGTCACCATCTGACGGTTAATATCACGATTGACTTGCGTGAAGTCCAATGGAGAGAACGCAAACTTGATATCAAAGTCTGGCAACTCATAATGCAAACGCATTGGCGCATCTGGCTTATCAATACGATGTACCGTGTCGTAATTCCCTGGCTGCAGGTATAACTGCCAACCGACATTGCGCGCGTAATTAAGCAACTTTTCTGTGTCAGTTTGATGAAGTGGCGTCAAATGACGGACGATCATCGCAACCGTGCCATCTTCATGCTCATCGCCAATCGCTATTTCAAGCTGTGGAATTTGTTCGCGCGCTTGTAAGTCGCCCAACAATTCTTTGAGTTCACCCAAACGCTGACCGACCTGTGCGTCGAGCACTTTGCATTCATTCAGCTCAGCTAAATAACTGCTTTTACGTTCGCGGAAACCGACCAACATCGCTTCTTTTTTAATAACGTATTTCGCGCCCAAGCGCGCTTTGCGGCGGTAATCGGTACGGGTTGAACGCAACGCTGGCAACCATGTCTTTGGCGTCAATCCACCAAAATGCTGGAAGTGATCATTCAATACGGTTTGCTTAAACTCAATCTGCGCGTCAGTTGACCAATGTTGCAAGCTACAGCCACCGCATACGGTGAAATGTGGACAGATTGGATCAACGCGATCTGGTGATGGATTTTCAATGACCGATGCATCTGCTTCTTCGTATTTCTTGTGACTTTCGTGCACTTTGGCAACGACCGTTTCACCCATCAAACCAAAAGAGACAAACACCTTTTTGCCCAACTTCTCGACAGGATGATCTGGCTGCGAACCATAGTGGGTTACACCACGACCTTCGTGCGATAGTTTTTCAATAGTGAATTTTAAAGCAGGCTGTTCACGCAATTTTTCGCGTTGATTACGTCTCATTGATGGTGTCTCAAGGTTAATACTGATGGAATGATGGCTGATTGCGGAAACTCGAATACTGGCTACATGCGCTTTATTGTATTGATAATACTAAAAATAATATTTATTCCTGTATGTTAAATCCGTTAAACATTCCAGTCGCCGCGCATTATAAAACACAACACTATTTGCCGTGTACTTTTTCTAAGCATTTTTTTAAAAACACGATCAAACCACCGTAAATGAAGCAACAAACTAAATCACATTTTAATATAAGTAATGCGATTCTTAATGGTTCTTTTCATATAAAGGATTACTTACTATGCCTTCACATTAAACGTTTCTATATCTTATTTTCATATTTAAAGGGGTTAAAGCATGTCAATCCGTCACAATTTTCGACCAGCACTGCTCGCAGTCAGTCTGTTTGCAACGAGCTTTGCGGCGGTTGCAGCTTCTAACGAATTGCTCAACGTTTCTTACGATCCGACCCGTGAATTATACGAGTCTTTTAACGCATCGTTTGGCAAATATTGGGAAAGCAAAACACATCAGAAGGTTGAATTCAAACAATCTCATGGCGGTTCAGGCAAACAAGCCCGCGCAGTCATCGACGGCTTAGAAGCAGATGTCGTGACTTTAGCACTCGCAGCTGACATCGATGCGATTGCAAAAAACACTGACTTGTTGCCAGCAGATTGGCAGACACGTCTCCGTGATAACTCTGCACCATACACCTCAACCATCGTTTTCTTGGTGCGCAAAGGCAACCCGAAAAACATCAAAGACTGGGGCGATATTGTTAAGCCAGGCGTTGAAGTGGTCACACCAAATCCAAAAACTTCGGGCGGCGCGCGCTGGAACTATCTTGCTGCATGGGGCTGGGCAAAACAACAACCAGGCGGAAACGATGTGAAAGCTCGTGCGTTCGTTCAACAAGTTTATGCACACACCAAAGTGCTCGATTCAGGCGCACGTGGTTCAACCACAACCTTCGCTGAACGTGGTCAAGGTGATGTGTTGCTCGCTTGGGAAAATGAAGCATTCTTAGCGAAAAAAGAAGCGGGTGATAAATTTGAAATCATCACACCAAGCATTTCTGTGTTGGCAGAGCCAACAGTGGCCTTGGTTGACAAAAACGTCGACAAACACAAGACCCGTAATTTGGCGACTGCTTATTTGAACTATTTATATTCACCAGCAGGTCAAGAAATTGCAGCACAAAACTTCTACCGTCCACGTAACAAAGAAATCGCGGCGAAATACGCCAAGAACTTTGCACCTGTAAAACTGTTCAACATCGATCAACAGTTCGGTGGCTGGGGCGTTGTACAAAAAGCTCACTTTGCGAACGGTGGTATTTTTGACCAGATCGTCGCTGCAAACAACGCAGCAGCGTCTAGATAACACCACGCTCACTGCCCAGACTCAAGACAGACAAAGAAGGTCTCGAATATGACAACGCTTATTCTTCCTGGTGTCGGTGGCAGTGAACCAACCCATTGGCAAAGTTGGCTCGAAACTCAGCTCGACGATGCCAAACGCATTGAACAAGTGGAATGGAACAACCCAGTTCTTCACACTTGGCGACAACCACTGGATCGCGCGCTACTCACTGCAACGGATCCAGTTTGGATTGTGGCACATAGCTTTGGTTGTTTAGTCACGATGTCAGCGTTATCCAGTCGTGTACTGGCGCGTAAAGTGGCAGGGGTTTTGTTGGTTGCACCTGCGTCACCAGAACGTTTTACGTTGGCTGGTTTTGCAAGATCAACCTATGACGAGAAAAAAGAAAGTCCAGCATTGCTTAGTCGCGTATTACCGCGCGCACCGCTTGGCTTACCGATTCGAGTCATCGCTAGTCGTACCGATCCATGGCTGAGTTATGACGCAGCGGAATGGTGGGCAACACGTTGGGGTGCAAAGTTGATTGACCTTGGCGATGCAGGCCACATCAATGTGGCATCTGGTTTCGGCGCATGGTCACAACTGATTTCAGAGTTGAATATCCTGAAATACGGTACACAACGCGCTAAACCATTGAACCATCATTTACCTGTACAAACGGCTTCAAATCAACACGATGTTGATAGCAGCGAATACAACGAACGATTTTTACCACAGTTCAAATCGTTTGGTTCTTAAAGAAGTTTTTAGAGTCAAAAGAAAAGTCAAAAGAAAATCCTCCCCAACCCTCCTTTTTCAAAGGAGGGAGTTTTTCAAAAGCTCCTCCCTTTTTGAAAGGGAGGCTGGGAGGGATTTGCTTTTGACTTTAATTAAAAAAGATTAAGTGAACAACGATTCAATTTGTGAGGCTAGCCATGAGTGCGACACGTGTTTTACCAGGTTTTAATTTGTCATTAGGCTTCACGCTGATATATCTATCACTCGTGGTATTGATTCCATTGTCAGCCGTTTTTATCAAAGCATCTGGCATTAGTGGCGAAGATTTACTGGGTATCCTGCAATCATCACGCGTACAAGCCTCGTTTTATTTGACGTTTGGTTCGTCATTGATTGCCGCACTGATTAATGTGTTCTTTGGATTACTACTCGCATGGTCATTGGTGCGCTATTCATTCCCAGGTAAACGCTGGGTTGATGCATTGATCGATTTGCCATTTGCTTTGCCGACTGCGGTTGCAGGTATCGCACTCACTACACTTTATGCAAGCAACGGTTGGATCGGTCACATCATTGAGCCGTTGGGTTTCAAAGTGGCTTATACCCGTGTCGGTGTCACCCTCGCCTTGATCTTTATTGGTCTGCCATTTGTGGTACGTACCGTTCAGCCTGTATTAGCTGATTTAGAGGTAGAACTTGAGGAAGCAGCGACGGCACTCGGCGCGCGGCGCTGGCAGACGATTTGGTATGTGATCTTGCCTGTTCTATTTCCAGCACTGCTCACTGGTTTTGCATTGGCATTTGCACGCGCGATCGGTGAATACGGTTCAGTGATCTTTATCGCCGGCAATATTCCTTATAAAACTGAAATTGCGCCACTACTGATCGTGTCTCATTTGGAAGAATACGACTATGTTGGCGCGACCGTGATTGCCGCGATCATGATGATTATTTCTTTCTTTTTATTGTTCCTGATTAACATTCTACAAAACTGGGCAAGTCGTAAAACAGGTCGTACCGCAGTTTCATGACCGTCAACTTGAACCAAAATAGATTTAAAACGCTTTATTAAATAAGTTAAAAATTTGCGAATTGTGAGTGTGTAGTCATGAGTATTGGGTCTTCTTTAAGTGCGTATGAGCTGGCCGAACGCCTGCAAAAAAACGATTCGACGCGTGAGGCAGGTTGGCTGCGCGCATTGATTTTGGGCATCAGCTTAATATTTTTTGTGTTGTGTTTATTGTTACCACTCGTGCTTGTGTTTGTCGAAGCGTTTCGTCATGGCTGGCAGACGTATTTGGATGCATTGGTCAATGCTGAAACTTGGTCAGCCGTTAAATTGACCTTATTAACCGCTGCTGTTGCGGTGCCTTTGAATGTGATTTTTGGACTTGCTGCGGCGTGGTCGATTGCCAAGTTTCAATTCCGTGGCAAAGCATTGCTGACCACATTGATCGACTTGCCATTTTCGGTGTCGCCTGTGGTCGCAGGTTTGATGTTGGTTTTGGTGTTTGGTAGTCGCGGATGGTTGGGTGGCTGGTTGTCTGACATTGATTTTAAAGTCATCTATACGCCGCTTGGGATTATTTTAGCGACTGTGTTTATTACCGTACCGTTTGTTGCACGTGAATTGATTCCATTGATGGAAGCGCAAGGCACTGAAGAGGAAGAAGCCGCGATTGTCCTCGGTGCAAATGGCTGGCAGACCTTCTGGCATGTGACATTACCAAATATCAAATGGGGTTTGTTGTACGGCGTGATTCTGTGTAATGCACGGGCAATGGGTGAGTTCGGTGCGGTGTCTGTGGTGTCAGGACACATTCGAGGTGAAACCAACACTCTGCCGCTGCAAGTCGAGATTTTGTATAACGAATATAGCTTTAGTGCGGCGTTTGCCGTGGCATCGCTACTGGCATTTTTGGCACTGATCACCTTGTTGATTAAGACATGGGTTGAAGGTCGTGCTAGTAAAGATACAAAAGATTAATTGAAGATTAGCGATACAAATACATTGATTCAGATGATTTTATAAACAAATTAGCGAGAAATTAAGATGAGCATTCAAGTTAAAAATATCGATAAATTCTTTGGTGATTTCCATGCACTCAAAGATATTTCACTCGACTTCCCAGAAGGCGAATTGGTTGCCCTGCTCGGACCTTCAGGCTGTGGAAAAACCAGTTTGCTGCGCATCATCGCAGGACTAGAAAGTGCTGATCACGGTCACGTCCTCCTAGAAGGCGAAGACGCGACGGGCACCCATGTACGTCAACGCCAAGTCGGTTTTGTATTTCAACATTACGCGCTGTTCCGTCACATGACGGTGTTTGATAACGTGGCTTTTGGTTTGCGCGTTCGCCCACGAAAGACACGTCCGAATGAGAACGAAATCAAACGTCGCGTTCTCCAACTCTTAGACTTGGTGCAACTCGGTTTCTTGGCGGATCGTTTCCCATCACAACTGTCTGGTGGTCAACGTCAACGTATTGCATTAGCACGCGCACTCGCAGTTGAACCACGCGTGTTATTGCTCGATGAACCGTTTGGTGCGCTCGACGCAAAAGTGCGTAAAGAGCTGCGCCGTTGGTTACGTAACTTGCATGACGAACTGCACATCACGTCTATTTTCGTGACCCACGATCAAGAAGAAGCGTTGGAAGTTGCCGATAAGATTATTGTCATGAATCAGGGTCGTGTCGAGCAGATTGGCAGTCCGCGTGAAGTGTATGAAAAACCTGCAACGCCGTTTGTGTTCGACTTTTTGGGTCAAGCGAATCGCTTTGAAGGTCGCGTCAATGGTTCGCAATTGCAACTTAAGCAGGACACCTTGGCATTGCCTGCCTCTTATCATCAAGGTGAGGTGATTGCATTTGCGCGTCCACATGAGCTTGAAATTCAGACCACGCAACAAGGCTCATCATCATTGGCTGCAACCGTGATCCGCGAAGTGTGGATTGCAGGTCACACCCATGTCGAAGTGCTGGACGCGCATGGTCAGATCATTGAAATTAGTCTGGCTGCCGAAAGCTTGGCAGCATTGAATTTGAAACCACAGCAACAAGTGTGGATCACGGCAAAGAACTTGCATGTATTTGAACGTGATTTATCTGAAGCGGACAAAAAAACCGCTTAAACAAACGAAGCACTTTATGAAAACTGATGTACGAATTAACGAAAAACCTTATCTGTTATTGTTATATAAAGAATGGTTTTATTTATAAAAAATTCATATAGAATAGCTTTAATCCATCAGTTTACTGATAAACAAATTACCCATTACAAATGAATATTTTCATCTAGTCATATGATCTTTAATCAGTTTTAAAGATTTACATGAACCAATATATTGTAGAGGAAACCTGATTATGAACTTTCAACAATTACGCATCATTCGCGAAACCATTCGCCAAAAATTCAACCTTACCGAGGCGGCGGCGGCACTGTACACCTCACAATCAGGTGTCAGTAAACACATCAAAGACCTCGAAGATGAGCTTGGCGTACAACTTTTTATTCGTAAAGGCAAACGTCTTTTAGGCTTAACCGAGCCAGGTGTCGCATTGTCCAGTATCGTCGATCGCATGCTGATCGACGCGGACAATATCAAACGCCTAGCATCGGATTTCACCGCCACCGAAGAAGGCGAACTGATCATTGCCACCACGCACACGCAAGCCTGCTACGTGCTGCCGCCGATTGTTGCGCGCTTTAAGCAAGCGTTTCCGAAGGTACATTTGGTCTTGCAACAAGCCAGCCCTGTTGAAATTGCCGAAATGGTCGCACACGGCGAAGCGGATATTGGCATCGCGACGGAATCATTGACTAGCTATCCGCAACTGGCGGCATTTCCATATTATCAATGGAAACACAGCCTGATCGTGCCGCAAGGTCATGCGCTGGCGCAGCAGCAAACCATTACTTTGTCAGACTTGGCGAAATGGCCACTCATCACTTATCACGGCGGTTTTACAGGTCGTTCGAAGATTGACGATACCTTTAAACAAGCCAAACTGACGCCTGATATCGTCATGTCAGCACTGGATGCCGACGTAATTAAAACCTACGTTGAACTCGGCATGGGCGTGGGAATTGTGGCGTCGATTGCATTCAATGTTGAGCGCGACCGCCGTTTGCAGCAGATTGAAACGTCATTGTTTGGTGAAAACACGACACTGATCGCTGTACGCCGAAATCACGTCCTGCGTGGATTTGCGTATAAATTTATTGAGCTGTGTAATGCGAGTTTAGATATCCAAACCGTGCGTGAAGCGGCGCTGGCTGAGGTGGCTTAATCTTAGATGGACAAAGAAATAGCACATTGAGCGGAGTCGAAATGAGCGGCGAAAAACAACTGAAGTCTGAGATGTCCACTTCGACTCCGCTCAGTGAACTACTAATATTGGATATGAATTTGGTAAATTAAAATACGAGAGGATAAAATTTGCTTTATTTTTATTCACAAACGATGCGCAATAAAAAACCCGCACTAATCTCATCCTGATAGCGCGGGTTCCACATTTTAACGTCCTGTTATTGCATCCTTACCGATCATAGTTCATCATGAACTAATTACGTTTGCTTCCTACGGCAGTCCTTCCCTTTGGCAATCCATGCCGACATCCCTGCGCCGTGTGAGTATTATGCTTAGATACGATGTGCGGTAATAGTGTCAAGAAACGTCAACTTATGTAAGCGAATGCGTACATTTTGTCTAACAATTAATACAGCACTGAGATCTGTGCCGCAATATTTACCTTTAAGCCACTAACACGATTACTTTTTTTATGAATTGCGTTAATCAAAAGCATCTTGTCCGACCAAACTTGGATACATTTCTTGGCGCGGGTAATGGCCGTATAAATCAGCTCTCGCGTCAACATTTCTTCCGCATTTGCATCTAAAACCATCGCAACAACGCTAAATTCAGAACCCTGCGACTTGTGAATGGTCAATGCAAAAGCCGTTTCAATCTGTTCAGGTGGTAAACGCGTTGCCGCAATCGGCGCATTACGATCAGGAAAATAAACCCAAAGCCTCCCCGCTTCATCTGCCAAACACACACCGATATCACCATTTGATAAGCGCAAACCGTAGTCGTTACGCGTCACCATCACAGGTCGTCCAACATACCAACCGCCACTTCGCACATTTTGATCATTTAAAGCGTGTTGCAAATGCTCACCTAAAACTTGGTTAATCGCATTTGCACCAAAGTCACCAAAACGCTGCGCGCAAAGCACGCGAAACTGATCGAAGGCGATAAATAATGCTTTGACAGACGCTTCCTGTAATGGATATGTTGCCGTTTTCAATGATTCCAAACAGGCAACATACGCGGCAAAACCATGCCACAATTGTTTGAAAATTTGATTCTTTTTGGATTTATCCAAATCAAAATATTGAACTTGCTCATTGCCTGTCAATGCTTCAAGCACAGACGTTTCATCCTGTCGCAATACACCATTTGCCAGTAAACCAATCCCTTCATCGGCTTTAAAACGATTACTTTCTTGCAAATGAATTCGATAAGGTTTCAATGCAACCGACTCACCTAAATCGGCCAAAACCGCGCCCGCATCCACCGCCGCCAATTGATCAGCATCGCCGAGAATAATCACGCGCGTGCCGACCGCAATTGCATCAAACAATAAACTCGCCAACGCCAAATCCAACATTGATCCTTCATCAATGATGATCAAATCAAACGGCAATGGTTCATAACGATGATAACGCGGCATACTGCGACCACCCAATCCAAGTAAACGGTGGATGGTTTGTGCGTCTTGTACTTTCAGATTCTTAATTTTGGCATTTTCAAATTCATTCGCCAGCACACTTTGCATGCGCTGCGCAGCTTTACCCGTTGGTGCAGCGAGAGCCACACGAAGATTAGGCTGCGCGAGTTGCAATGCTTTCACAATCCGCGCCAATGTATACGTTTTACCCGTCCCTGGCCCACCCGTAATCAATGAAAAAGGCGACTTTGCAGCCATCTCAATCGCCTGTATTTGCAAATCTTTAAGCGAGTTTTCGCTGGATAAATCCACCTGTGCTGCTTTGGGGGCAGTCTCAGGATTGAGCAAAGCTGCTAGACGTTCCGCAAGTTGCCACTCTTGCTGCCAGTGACGATAGAAATAGATATATTGACAGCCCTGACCATCTTGCATGACGACTAACGGCGCAGGCGTCTCTAATGCAAACTCATCACTAACAAATAATGGATGTGACAACCATGCATCATCGCTAGGTTCAACAGTTCGCTTGAGACAGGTATCGCCTTGCTCTAAAGCACTACCCAAATCAAGAATGCATTGTGAAATCGTTTGTTTAGTCGGTTCAGCTGTTTGTGGAAACTTGGCTAAAAGATGAGTAGCAAGCACCTCATACCAAGTTGGTAGCACAGTTGCACCAGCAGAGCTTTTCGTCTTTGTCATACTGCTCATACGGCACTCCCCGCTAAATCAAGTTGACTCATTCCCGCTTTTCCAAGCAACTCATCGACATCTAAAACCAATTGCGGATCAGGCTGCCAATGCACAATGCCCGTAGCATCTGACGCTGCGCTCATACCACGCAAATACAAATACACCGCACCACCCAGATGTTTTTCTATCTGATAATCCGCTTTACGGACTTTTAAATAACGATGCATCGCGACCATATACAACGTCGCCTGCAACCAATAACCAGAATGCGTCATGCTGTCTTGCATCGCTGGGACTGTATAGTCGGCAATCAAATCCCCCAGATAATTACTCTTATAATCCGCAACGTAGAACTGCCCATCATGTTCATAAACGAGGTCAATAAAGCCTTTGAGATAACGAATCGCATGCGTCTTATTAAAATTCGGCACTGGAATACCCGCCTCCGCCAAACGTTTCACAATCGCATCGCCATCGATACGCTCATTCTGCAAAAATAAATGAAATTCCAGCTCACGCACACGGGCATTAAATTTCAATGAAGCCAACGTAGCCCCATTCGGTAACGGCGCATCCAAAATATCTTTAAACCAAGGCACAAGTGCATCTGGTTCAATCGCTGGAATACCAAAATTCTTCATTTGTTTGGCAAACGTATTCGTCCATTTCTCAGGATTTTCTGCATCAAAACGAGGATCCATATACTCCAAAATTTGATGCAAACAATTCCCACCATTTGCACCACGTTGAAAGGTAAAGCGAACGTCTGTTTCGCCCAGATCTTCAACAGAAGTTAACGCAACATCAGGCGAAGTTGACTCAACCGTTTCGAGCAATTCTTCTTCACCATACTCAGGCAAATCCACAGCCGCAGGTAACTTTGCAGGTTCAACATCACGTACCAACGCACTAAAACTCGTCATGCCCCAAGACTTAAATTTACGCTGGGTTATGTCTCGCGTGGCAAGCTCTTCTACATTAGAATTCGGCGGCGTATATTTCCATGTTTCATCTTTTGAAATCGGACTTTCGACACTGACTAAACTTGGATGTTGTGCAGCAAACTCAGCCGCTCCATTTGGCAACCAATGATTAAATGAAGGTGGCTCTATGCCTTTTGCCTTCGTAGACTTTTGAAATTTCAAAAACAAATACTGCCGATATTTCGCGCGAGTCAAAGCGACATAAAGTATCCGCCGCGACTCTCCTTTTTCTCGCTCATGATGCTGCTCAATTAACGCCTCATCCGATTCACCAAAGCCTAACGTGCGTTGATCATTGTCGAGGTAAAAAGTGATTTCTGGCGTTTTTTCCTTTTTATCACCCACCCCGACCACAAACACAATCGGAAATTCCAAGCCCTTCGAGCCATGAATCGTCATCAACTGCACACCACTATGACTCGGCAACGGACGCTCGACTTCATCACCACGATCACTCGGTTTTGCCACTTGGCGCAGCAACCATGCAAGTAAATGATGCGCACCCACATGACGTTCACTTTGACGATGTAACAACTCAATCAAATGACGTAAATTCACCAAATGACGTTCGCCACTTTGGCTCATTTCACCATCTCGCACTTCGCCCAACATCGCTAAGCGTTGCCAAATTCCATACCGCGAAGCGATACGCTGCCATGCCGCCAAGAATCCAGATTTCGCCCAAACCTGCGCATCAATTGCAAAAGCCGCTTGCAGCTCCGCCAACTCCATTGACTGATCGAGCTCATCTAACTCAACCAAAGTCTTACCAATCAACAAACCTGAAAGCGCACGCCTAAAATAATCCTCACGATACGGCGACAGCATCAGTTGCATAATCGCCGCCAAATCGTAAGTCAGCGAACTGCTAAATACACTGGTTTTCGACTGGCGCCAGACTGGAATATTCGCTTTTTGCAACTCTGCTTCAACCGAACTCAAGTCACGATGTGATCCTGCTAACACGGCAATATCTTGCGGTTTGACAGCTTGCTCATTAATCAATAATCGACTTTCACCACTCGCCTTCAGTAACTCAATAATGCGATATGCCGTTTGACTGAGTTCATTAGTCTCTTGCGTGAGCTGAACAAAACGTAACGGCGTCGGGTTATGAGAATCATCATCCATCAGCGGCGCATGATTGCGCGCTGCTGGCGAAACTTCAGGATAATCAACCCCATCACCAAGCGTTTCATTCTCGCCAAAGAATGCATTAACCGCCTGAACCAACGGCGCAACTGAACGTTGATTTTGATCTAACGCGTGAATGCTGCCCGATTCACTCACTTGTTCTTTTGCTGATAAGTAGGTGTGAATGTCGCCGCCACGAAAGCCATAAATCGCCTGTTTCGGGTCACCGACGAGAATCAAACATGGCGTATCGGCATCTTTAGAATTGAACTGATTATTCGCAATTGCTTGTTGAATCGACTGTCGATAAACCAACTCAATCACTTGGTCTTGATCGCTATTGGTATCCTGAAATTCATCGACCAGCGCAATCGGATAACGATGGCGAATCTGCTGCGCCAGTGCTTGCCCTGATTCGCCTTCTAACGCTTTCGCCAACGAATGCATTTGTGCGGCAAAAGTCGTCTCATTCAACTCCGCTAATAAATCAGGCAAACGCTCTCGCACATACACCGAAATATGATGATGCAAATGGGATTGTGCATGTTTAAGACTACTGGAAAGATCACGACGTATCTGAACAAAATCCATCATGAATTGTGATTTCGATGAATTGAGATCCGCCTGAATCCAATCAAGCCCAAAGCCTTCTTTATTAAAATTCGTATTAAATTTTTGCTCTTCAAAGATGCTCAACAGTTTCATTTCTGGACGCGATTCATCAATCGTCAGCAGGTCATCCAAACTTATCGTTTGCATCAGTTTCACTAACGCAGGAAACGACTCATGGTTTTTAGCAAAGCTACGACCACCGTAATAATATGGCTTTGCTTTTTGCCAAACTTCCAACCAACTCGACCAATCCACGTCCTGAATCTGAGTTTGAAATCTCGTCAAAACATTTGGATCAAAACCAAAATCCTCCACAGGTGCAATCTGCGCACTCAAGAAATTCATGGTGGTTTTCACCACATTCGCATGATGCTCAATGTCGGTAATTTCATTGGTTAGCACCAACATTTCAATCAAGCGCGGATCTTGCTGGCTGCGCCATTGACGCAGCGCATCATGAATCAATTGTTGCTTTAACTCTTCCTCTTGCTCACTGATTTCTCGCGGCTCACCTTGTCCAGTATCGAATGCAAATTCACGTAAAATCTTCTGGCAAAAACTATCTAAGGTATTGATAAACAATTCATCAAATGTATCCAAAGCCAGCTTTAATTGTGCGCTTGCTTCCTGCATTTCCTTGGAAGAAAGTTTGGCTAATAAGGATAAACCTAACACGTCATTGTCTTGCGCTGCTTTAGCTTGCGCACGAGGTAGATCAGCAATGGCGACCTGCATTAACAACCAAATCTCTTGAATCCGTTTACGAATCCGATCCTGCAACTCCGCCGCTGCGGCACGGGTAAATGTCGTCGCAACAATTTGCCGTGTTTGCAATTTTCGCTCGACCAACAAGCGCACAATCAATGCAGACAACGCCCAAGTTTTTCCCGTGCCTGCCGATGCTTCGATCAAATGCATCCCAAACAAATCAAGATCTAACGCAGGGGTCGCTGGAATTTCTGACATGGATTGAGCAGTCGTATTAATGATTGTATTAACAGTTGTCATTCTGCTTTCTCCTGCGCAACTTCATCCTCGATAGAAGTTTTCTGCACGATTGGCGCATACAACGTTTGTGCATATAGATTAAAAAAATGCGCAAACACATCATCAGGACTTTGACCTTGCAGAATCAATTGCCAATCGGGATGCCAAGCGCACTCTTCATTTTGATTGGGTGGGATATATGAATTGAAGTCATTACCCATCCACTTTTCGGATAGCGATTCAATCGTTTTTATTTTCAAATCCCCAGTTTTTTTATCCACTGAAAAAGCATCCAGCGTCAAACCCGGTGGCAACGCAAAAGGCTGCTTCGCCTCGATTTGCCAGATATGCAACCAATTTTGCAAATGCATCAGCGCTTCCGAAGCTTCGATTGGCGACGCCACCAAGGTCTGAGTGCTATACACCATGATCCGTTGGCCACGATGCATTGCGACATCATCCTCAGTGGTCTGGCGCCAGACTTGCCAGAACAAATGCTCTAACCAGAACTTCACTCGATGCTTACCTTTGCCACTACTCGCCAACTGACCCAGCCAAGTCGTCGCCCGATCATCGGTCGGTACTCGAATCGAAATCTGCCAGTTCTGAGGCAATGTGATATCAGGCAATGTTAATAAACGCTCAGTCAGCGGCGTGATCACACCACCGTATTGCTGCATACGCGCCTCAATCACAACCTGCTCGCGCTCACTTTTTTTCCAATACGCATCGCCAGCCACACCAACTGGCAACGCTGCAACCCATTGCGTTGATTGCAATTGTTTCTGATTCTGCTTTGATAATTGGAATTGATTGCGGAGTTGATATTCGTCGAGCTTATTCATCGTCAATGGTTCGAACGGCGACAACCCTTCCTCTAAATACAATCGACCAATCCGAGCCTTCGTCAAAAAATGATTGGCAGGTTTCATTAAATCTTTAATCAACTGATCAGCTTTAATGGGGTTTTCAGGAACATCGTAATTTGCCGTCCCCTGTGGCGTAATCCACGCAGGTGAATGTTCTGCTTGATCTAAAGTCAGTTGTTTCGCCACCTCAAACCAAACGCCAGCGGCTGCTAGTGGATTCTGAGCATTAAAGTTTTCACGCTCGAATGGTAATAAAGTATGTCGATGATGAATATAGTGATCTAACGGTGAAATTGGTTTTTCATCATGTTCCAAATCAACGTCTTTCGCCAAATGATCGCGCAGAAAATCCATCAACTCTTGCACAGGCGCAGCAGGTAAACGGGGTTGATCATCCTGCACATCTTGTCCGTTATAAAACAACCAGCAGGCTTCCGATGCGAGCAGCAATGCATCCAAAAACGCCCCTAAATCATCTTCCGTTCGCGCGCGATCACCAATCACAGGTGGCAATGCACCGATCAAATCAAAAGTATTTTTCTGTTCACGTTTTGGAAATTTACCTGTATCCAAATTTAATACTGCAATTAACCTATAAGGTAATGGACGCATCGTTCCCAATCGCGTAAAAGTCACACTGCCTGTTGGAATCGAACTTTGCATCGCTTGCGTGAGTGTGGTTTGTAGCTCTTCTAAAACAAAGCGTAGCGGCAGCTGAATGTCGGTCTGTGCGACCTCATTTTCAATCAAATTTGCTTTGGCAACCAACGCAGCATTGGCATTTTTTTCCATGTCATCTAAGGCTTGGATAATGCTTGTCCAGCCGCGCGTATCACGTTCGGCTGCAAATGTTTGCTGTAACTCTGCGCGAAGTATCGCAAGCCAATCCGACACACTCCGCTGCAATAAAAATTGTCCTCGATGCGAGTTAAGCTCTTGGTAAATCTGTTCCAACACCGCAACCAACTCAAAATCATCACGCATCAAGGTGATCATCGGCAAGCAATCGACATACATCGTGTCGACGGGCATTGCCATGCCAAGAATTAAGCGATCAAGCGCAAAACGCAACGTAAAGCGAACATCCGCATCATGCGACAGCAATGTACGACTCAAATGCTCGCCATCAAATCCACGACGAAAACCTGCTTCAACCAGCAACTCGCTCATGCGCGTCACTTGATCAACGCTTAAACCATAACTTTGTTGCACGGGCAATAACGCGAGCCAATCCAGCAAAGTCTCACACGACAAACGTCCAGCCAATAAATTAAACCGTCCCGTCAATGCCTGCCATAGCGCATCCACTTCTGGCGAAGTCAGCCCTGTGATTTCAATTGGCACATGAATTTCGGCACGCGAATCATAGGACGCACTTGAAGGAAACACCGCACGAATCAGCGGCGCGACATCATTTAAATCGGGAACGAGTACGAGAATGTCACTCGGTTTACGAGGTTCATTCCCAGCAACATGGCTGCCTAACCATTGAATAATTTCCTCGCGCAACACTTCAAGTTGACGCAACGTTGAATGACAGGCATGAATTGCTAGCGAATCATCAGTCGGATTAAAATCCCAATCTTTAACATTCGATAAATCAAGTGCATGTTGCTGAATATGCTGTAATACTGTTGGCGATTGTTCTTGATGATGTTGTATAAACGCATCCTGCCAAATCTCTTGTACGCCTTGAAATCGCTCGCCCTCAACAAACTCGCCACCCGCGAGTTGTACCAGCAGCTTAAACACATCACGCGACTGCTTACCCATACGCGTCAACAGCGGATGCGTTTCACGTAATTCAGTACTGTCGCCATGTTCACTTTGACGACGCTGTAGCCAGCGCGCATCGACCAAATCCGCCCAATATTCTTGCGATGGGTTGTAATGCAACAGCGCCACATCGACATATTGCGCCAACTGTCGGAGGAACATCAGTTCCGCAGGTGGCAATTGGATCACGGTAAAAATCGTTACACTGCGCGGTAATTTCTTGATCAAATTGGGATCAGATTTTAGTGCCGTCCAAAAGCGTGCCACCTCGGCTTCACGTTGTTCAAACACATCTTTAAATAAGGCTTTCCATAGCCACGCTTGCCAGATTTGCATTTCGGCATAGCGTTCAATTAACCACTCAGGTTTGTCTTTGCATAACACAGCAAGATTGAGAAATTCACCTTGTCCCCACACCCGCAGCCAATCCGCGCGATAGGTCACATATCCTGCGAAGACTTGGGCAATTTGCGATGACAACACCCAAATATTTCGCTTCACTTCGGCATCATTGTCCGCTTGCTGCGTGCTTTTATGACTATGTTTTTGCTGCCCGACGATCTTCTTAAGTAAAAAGTTCAATGCATTGATTGCATCTTGATCTATATTTTGTGGCGCAGCTTTATTTTCTGAATTCTGGAAGGCTTGGCAGTAAATTTGCCAAATATATCCAAAGATCTGCCAACGCATAATCGACGCAGATAATGGTGCTTGCGGTGCGCCATTGACTAATTTTTGTTCTGCATCACGCTCCGCCAAACGTCCATACAACTCCCACTGAAACGCACCCAAAAAGTCAGTTGAAACTTGCGCGACAATACCTTGCTTGCTGGCAAGATGGAGTTTTAGCCACACACCCACGCCATGCGATGGAATCAGAATCTGACGCGGTTCAAACACCCCAATCGGATGCTCTTCAAAGAACGCCAACATCTCATCGAACAGACTTTCAATACGTTGGCTTTGAATAATTTTCAGCATGAATCATCAAACTCATTTTTTCTGGAGGGCTAAATTTATTCATCGCATTTTTTGTTTACTAAAAACTGCATGACACTTATGCAATTTTCGATAATTCTATGAATAGCGCGAACCGATGACATCTAATCATGTTTTAGCGACCATTTCATTAGATTGTTTGAGCAATGATCGTTTAGACTGAACTTGTTATGACCACCGATGACTGCGCTTTTAGTTCAGCTTATTAATAATAAATATTATCGACCAATGAATACCAACATCGGAAGGATATCCTCATGAAACTTGATAACACACCCACCCGAATAGACTCTTCGCTTGACCTTGATGCAGTCCGCACAGAATGTATGGAACTCGTCAAAAAACGTGCTTATTTTTCGGCTGGCGCCTCAGCCGTTCCGATTCCACTATTAGACATCGCTGTAGATGCGGGAATGCTCAGCCAACTTTTGCCCGAAATCAGCTATAAGTTTGGTTTAGGTGAATTACAAACCGATATGTTTAATCCTGCCACACGTGAAATTAACTGGAAAGTCGCACGTGAACGTGGTGTTGCATTTGCAGGTTTGGTCGCAAGTCGTGGCGTGACACGCATGTCGATTCAAGGCATGGGCACACGAATTTTATCGCGCCAAGTGATTAAATTTATTCCACTCGGCGGGACGATTGTTGCAGCAAGCATGGGCTTTTTTGTCTTTAAAAAAATTGGCAATAACCATGTCGATGACTGTTATAAGACCGCGAAGGGAATTCAACTGAAATCCACCAGTCTTGCTTAATGAGTAAACACAAATAGCCCGACCACAATCGGGCTATTTCGACTCATCCAGCACTGCCTCTAAATGTCGATTCAACGACTCCAGTACCGCCAATCGTGCGGTATATTTGTCATCGGTTGCTACGATGACCCACGGCGCCGCCGCTGTATTGGTATGTGCAAAAATATCAGCAGCAGCCTGCAAATAATCATCCCAACGTTTGCGATTCCGCCAATCATCCGCAGTAATTTTAAAGCGCTTATGCGGTGTTTCTTGCCGCGCACTGAATCGACGTTCCTGCTCTTCACTGCTAATCGACAACCAGAACTTAAGAACAATCGTACCGCCAGAAATCAAATCGCTTTCAAAACGATTAATCTCTTGATAAGCACTTTGCCATTCGCCAGCACGAATTAATCCTTCAACGCGCTCAACCAGCACCCGCCCATACCATGAGCGATCAAAAATCGTCATATTGGATGAGTTTTTTGAGATTTCGGGCAACTTTGACCAAAACCGCCACAAGTAAGGATGGCGCAACTCGTGCAGTTCAGGTGCAGCAATTGGAAACACTTGATACTGCCTAGGATCAAGTGGCGCAACAATACGACTAATCGCACCGCCTTTTCCCGCAGCATCCATCCCTTCAAAAACCAAAACAATTGATCGCTTATCGCAACGTTGAATCAATTTTTCTAATTTCTTTTGCGCAGCATTAATGCGTGATTTATACGTTTCTTTTTCCATGACCGCGTTATCAGGGGCATACAACGGCGCAGGAATTTCCGCTAGTTGCCAACGTCTTGCCGCCGTTGCCATCGGTAATCGAGGCTCAGTCAGTGCATTCAACACCACATGACCAAATTTTAAATCGCGTTCAGCCTCGTCTTCACAATCGATCTCAACCCAATCCGATCCCATTTCCTTGCGCAGCTTTTGCAAAGTTTGATATTGATCTTTTTTTCGCCAATCCAATCCATGCAAATGCAACCACTTCTGATCCGCCTTAGAAACATCATCCATTCGCTTTTGCAGTTGATCCCACGATAGATCAAACCAGCATTTACACACGGTAATACCTTGTGCACGCAAATCATTTTCAAAGGCATGTAAATGCTCTATTTCACGTTGGAACCGCGCGCCAGTCATTTTTGGGGCAGCATCATCTTTATTCTTTTTCGAGTCTTTTTTATCTTGCAAATACTCCATGTGCGACTGAAGTAAATCGCCATACCAACTGCCAAACAAAATGACGATTTCGCCTTTTTCGGGCAGCAAAGATGCATCGCGAAGCCATGCAGGTGAATGTGGTTCAACAGGAAGTCGAGCTTTCACATTAAACAACCGCGGATCAGCCCATTCTCGTAACTGTCTCAGGGCATCACCCTTACCCGCCAATTCAACACCACTCATGATAATGAGCACACCACGTCCGCGAGGCTTATCTCGTGTGTCTTTGAGGGCATATTGCGCCTCAATTAAGGCGAGACGAATGCTATCAGAACTATGCTGAACCACTTTTGCCAGTGTCGCCGACTGTTTGAGATCAACGGTAGCTGTCGACACCAGTGGTCTTGACGATTTACTGTCCCTGTCTTCTTTATTTTCTAATTGAGCTGAATTCATTTTTTGAGCTTCCTTTGAAGTAGCTTTCTTAACCTTTGATCAGAGCAATATGCACACGGCATCTTTTGCTATTGCCTTTCTATCATTCTTCAGCTAAAAAGTGCGACTGTACTAATCAGTATTCTTACCACTGATTGAACCCTGATACTTGGGTGCACACAACACATCCTGACTTTAACCTATTTTACGAAAAATGCTTATGTCCAGTTTTGCACCCATGATTCAAGTCCTTGCCAGTTACCATGCGCTTGAGTTCCATCATAATCCGCAACTCGCCTCACGGCTATCTGCGATACAAAACTGGCAAAAAAAGCGGATGCAGCATATACATGCCGACATTTTTGCGGTCCCTGCACATCATTTAATAACGCAATACTTTCTCGAGCAATTGTACAGTGGCACTGACTTTGATGTGCTGGCTGAGCAATGTGAACGCGTACTGAGCGCGGCAAAAGTTTTTGAAGGATTATTCCCTGACAGCGCAGTGCGCACCGCCCTTAAAGCAACCAAACTGGCTGTCCTTGCGATCGAACTTGACCACCAACTCGCCCAATTAATGGATCATGATTTACTGGACGATCATCAAGATCCTGCAATTAATGATCAGCACATGATTCAACTCTATCGCCAAGCGGATCAAGCAGAAGCTCGCTTCCACCAACTCGAGCTGCTCGATGAACTTGGACTGAACCTTGATAAATATGTCCGTTCTAAAGTCATCTTTGGTATTTTCAGGCTATCTAAAGGCATGACACAGCGCTATCAACTCAATGCGCTATATACCTTTATGAATGATGGATTTGCTGCGATGAAGCCGCTCAAATCAGCCGAAGTTTTTTTTGGTGAATTCACCCAAGCTGAACGTGATGTCATTGATGAGATTAATTCAGGCAATCCAAATCCATTTTCTCGACGCGTCAAACATCTGACTACATCTCAAACAGCTACGGCATAATGGGAAACAACCCTTTGTTAACATTCAGGGTCAATAATCAATTTTGTGTTATTGACCCTGAATCTCATCAGCAATCGAACAACTAAACGTTAATATTCTTAGATTCCATGCCTATATCTTTTTAAGGTATCCTTCACCCTTCAGTGCATTTCTATTTTTATAAAGTTCTTATGTCCAATTTTGCGCCCATGCAAGAGCTGCTCAATCATTATCGCACTCTTGAGTTTCACCATAATCCCCAGCTGGCGACTCGCCTCACGGCATTACAAAACTGGCAAAAAAAACGGATGCAGCACACGCACGCGGCGCTTTTCGCTGTTCCTGCCCATCAATTGATGACCCAATACTTCCTGACACGTCTCTATGGCGGCGAAGATTTTGAGACCTTAGCAGGACAATTCGAACGGGTGATCAATGCCGCAAAAAAATTTGAACGCTTGGTTCCTGCCAGCACTATCATCACTGGATGTGAAGCCATAGAACTGGCGGTACTCGGTATTGAATTAGATCAACAACTCGCGCAGCTGATGACCACTGACTTTCAATACAATCAATACGGCGAAATTGATGATGGCTATGTGGTGGGACTTTATCAACAAGCCAATCAAACCGAAGCGCGTATCCATCAATTAAATTTACTAGATAAACTTGGATTTAGTTTGGACAAATATGTTCGCTCATTCATCGTCCAAAGTGCATTCAAAATGTCTAAAGGCGCGGCAGAACGACATCATTTTGATCCACTTTATACCTTTTTGGGTGAAGGCTTTGCCGCCATGAAACCACTAAAATCGGCAGAAGTCTTCATTGGTGTCTTTACCAAGCACGAACGCGAAATTATTGATCGTATTCAAGTAAATACCCCCAACCCCTTTTTACGGTAATCTCATAACAATAGAATACGCACTAAAGCTATACCCAATTGATCACATCACGTAGACTAGATCTCAAGTGATGATCTGGTGCTAATACGCCGACTGCCCCTTTTTTGCATGGAAAAAACAATGACTGCTCAAGACAATACAGCCTCAAACTCAGCAAGCCCATTTAATACCTCAGCATTGCCAACTGGAACGCCACAAGGACAACAACAAACGTTGGCGCAAAACACTCAAGGCAGTAGCACAGAAACACAGACTCCTTCGAGCAATGTCGGTGAAACCACCCATTTCGGCTTTAAAACCGTTCCAACGGCTGAAAAACAAGCCAAAGTAGCCGAAGTCTTCCATTCTGTTGCCGCAAAATATGACTTGATGAATGATTTGATGTCGATGGGCATTCACCGTCTTTGGAAGCGCTTTGCGATTACCTTGTCAGGTGTGCGTCGCGGTCAGCATGTGCTGGATATTGCCGGTGGAACAGGCGATTTAGCCAAAGTCTTTAGTCGTGAAGTCGGAGCGACAGGTCGTGTGGTGCTTTCTGACATTAACGAATCCATGCTCAATGTCGGCCGTGATCGCCTTCTGGATGCAGGCTGTAGCAACGTAGATTTCGTGCTCGCTAATGCTGAAACGTTAGCGCCGTTTGCGGATGAAAGTTTTGACTTGCTCACCATAAGTTTTGGTCTACGCAATGTCACTGACAAAGATGCCGCATTACGCTCAATGTATCGCGTCCTTAAGCCAGGTGGTCGCTTACTCGTATTGGAATTCTCGAAGCCAGTCTTTGAGCCATTGTCTAAAATTTATGATTTGTACTCATTTACGGCACTGCCATTTTTGGGAAAATTGATTACCAATGACGCAGAAAGTTATCGTTATCTCGCTGAATCGATTCGCATGCATCCAGATCAACGCACCCTTAAACAAATGATGGAAACCGCTGGCTTTCAAAGCTGCGATTACCACAATATGACGGGTGGCATCGTTGCCTTGCATCGTGGATTTAAATAATCTGTTTTTGATGTGAATGAACGCGACTCAAATGAATGATATCGGACTATAAAATATGATTGCGACCCTTGCCCTTGCTGCATTTGAGCGTTTGCTCAATGACTGGATTGATCTCGATGCCGCGACGCGCTTGGGCTTCGATCAATTGGCAGGTAGTGCAAACAATCCATCAGCTAAACTGCTGCGCATCGTCATTGATGTGCCGAGTTTATCGGTCGATGTCCTGTTTGATCATGGGCGAGTTCGCTTATCGCCGACTGCACTCGGACAACCTGAAACAACTACCGTTTCAGTGTTTGAACAACGTCCATATGACAGGAGACATGCGCCTGTTCAAGCGACAACCACCTTACATGTTCCGCATCTAGTGGCATTAGCCAAGCTAATCGGCGCAAAAGCGGGCAGCACGGGCAATTTACCGATTCAAGGCGATATGTCCTTGCTTCAAGCCTTACAAAAAATCATGGCGCAAGCCGAACCTGATATTGCAGGCAAATTAGCGCCATTAATCGGCGATATGCCAGCGCAGCAAATCGGAACCTTCCTCAAGCAAGGTCAGGACGCGTTCAAACAAGCCCGCAAAACCTTTGTGGCTAATAGTGAAGAATGGGTTCAAGAAGATAGCGAACTGTTTGCCCCACGTTGGCAAGCGGAACAATTTTCTGAAAATATGCTTGATGTGCAATCAGATGTTGAACGCCTACAGGCACGTGTAGCTCGCTTACAAGCTGAGCAAATACAACAATGATTATGCTTTATATTCAACAGATCAATACGGATTCCCGCAGTGACCTACCGATCACTCCAAATCAAAATATGAACTTATCTATGAGCACAACTATGAGCCTAGCCCAATCATGATTCCTCATCGCGCTCGCTTGCTTGAACTTTGGCGTATTGCCGCCTACTATCGTCTGGATACACTGATTCCTGCCGATCAAATCCCAAGTAAAGCACGTCCTGCAATGACGGCGATCCGTCTACATCCAGCGGCTTGGAATAACAACACCCAAGATCCTGCACGCTTTAAAAACGCACTCCAGGAAATGGGCGTGTTGTTTATTAAGCTGGGGCAATTGCTATCCACACGGCGCGACCTCATTCCACCTGATTTGCTCGAGCAACTGACGCTACTACAAGACCGCGTACCGCCATTTTCCTATGAAGAAGCCAAAGAGCGTGTCGAAACCTCACTGGGGACTTCGCTAGAAGCACAATTTGCGCGTTTTGATGTGCAACCGCTTGCTGCAGCATCGATTGCTCAAGTGCATACTGCTGCACTGCATGATGGTCGTGAAGTCATCGTCAAAATCGTGCGCCCAAATATTCGTCCGCAAATCATCCAAGACTTTGAAATATTGGCATGGATTGGACATTGGTTAGAAGTCCGCGTTGAAGCAGCACGTGCACTCCATCTCAGCAAAGTGATCGACGATTATCGCCAAGTGATTCTGAACGAACTCGATTTGAACCTCGAAGCCGCCAATACCATGCAAATGCGGCATAACTTCTTGGGTTCATCGATGATGTACGTACCCGAAGTGTATAGCAGCACCACCGATGTGATGATTGCCGAACGCATTGTCGGTGCGCCCGTGTCTGATCTAGCCACTTTTGAACGCCTCGGCATGGATCGCGCCAAACTTGCAGAAAAAGGTTTAACGATTTTCTTTACCCAAGTGTTCCGCGATAACTTCTTCCATGCTGACATGCATCCAGGCAATGTCTTTATCGAAACGCTCAATCCCGCCGAACCACGCTTTATTGCGTTGGATTGTGCGATTATGGGCGAGCTCTCTGACACTGATCGTCTCGTCATTGCCCGCATATTACTCGCTGTCATTCAAAGCAATTTCACCCAGCTAATTCAAATCGTCCATCAAGCCGGCTGGATTCCGCAAGGCACTGACCAAAACGCACTCACCCGTGATATGCGCCGCGTTGTCAGTCCAATGATCTCGAAACCTATGGATCAATTGGATTTTGCTGGCATTCTCATGCAAGTCATGGATATTGCGCGCCGCTATCACCTCGAAATTCCACCGCAATTGATGTTGCTGTTGAAAACTTTAGTCCATGTTGAAGGCTTAGGACGTGACTTGTATCCGCAACTCGATATTTGGAAACTCGCTAAACCGATTCTGACTGAATGGGTCAGTGAGCGCATGAATCCAATGAAAGCGCTTCGTGATTTTGGACAGCAACTGCCTGATTTATTGATGGGTGCGACTGATCTACCTGCACTGATGGTTGATAGCCTGCACGGATTGCGTCAGCAAGGCGCTTGGCAGGACAAACAGTGGCGCGAGCTACAACAACTGCGTATGGACATCATCCAGACTCGCCGACGTGATTGGCTGGCTGGCAGTGGCTTTATTGGCCTCCTCGCGATCGCTGCGCAAGCACCTTGGCCGATTGCGAGCATCATGATCGTTTTGGCCTTTATCGTCGTCCTGTGGCGTGTTCTGATCTAATGCCTGAGCTTCCTGAAGTTGAAACGACTAAGAACAGCCTTGCACCTCTCATCGGGCAAAAGGTTACAACCGTTGTCGTTCATCAATCGAGCCTACGCTGGCCTGTTCCCAACGACCTAGATCAACTGCAAGGTCAAACCTTGCTGCGTCTTGAACGGCGCGCAAAATATATTCTGGCGTATTTTGGACAAGCAGGTGGTGTTGAGCAGAATATTGCACTGTTACACCTCGGTATGTCGGGTAGCCTCACCTTAGTAGAGCCTGAGCGGGATCTACGCAAACATGATCATGTGCTCATTAGTTTTGAGCATATCCAACTGCGCTACCATGACCCGCGCCGTTTCGGTTCAATCCTCTGGCTTAACGACAACACACAGACATTACTCAGCAAACTCGCGCCTGAACCATTGACTGATGATTTCAATACTGACTATCTGTGGCAAAAGATTCAGAATAAAACAGCCGCGATTAAAACCGTCATCATGGATAACCATATCGTCGTTGGTGTCGGGAATATCTACGCAACCGAAGCGCTATTCCACACTCACATCCACCCTCTCCGACCTGCCAAGAGTTTAACTTTGGCAGAAGTAACGGCGCTGACGGATGAAATTAAACGGATATTAGCCGCAGCAATTGCACTTGGCGGCTCAACGCTCAAAGATTACGTCAATGGCTTAGGCGAAAATGGTTATTTTCAGCAAACACTCGATGTTTATGGTCGTGCTAAGGAACCATGTCATCGTTGTAGCACATTGATCGAGACCATTAGAATCGGTCAGCGAGCCAGTGCTTTTTGTCCTGATTGTCAAAAATTTGATAATCCAATATGAATAAATGTTCGCCAATCATGCAAACACTTGCAAGACTGACGGACTAGCGGTACAGTCACAGTAATAATAAAGGAGTATGTCATGGACACTTTGAGTCAAGGAAAAAAAATGAAACGCACTATTAGCGCAATTGCTTTAGCCAGCATGATGAGTGTATCAATGGCAGCATCTGCAGATGTTGTTGAGGATAGTTCAATGAACCGCCCTACCGTTTGGGCTATGGGGATTGATGCAGGGCTCGTACGACCTGTTGGTCTTGCTGCGACCATCATTGGTGCTGGTTTGTTTGTTGTTACTTTGCCATTCAGTGCTTTGGGCGGCAATGTCGGTGAAAGTGCAGAAAGACTCGTGGTTGATCCTGCTAAAATGACATTTCTACGCTGTCTCGGTTGCACTGAAGGTCAAGACAATCAGAATCGTGGCGCGCGTGCAATGCATGAAAGTGATGCTCAATAAGTCTATCACATCAAAATTTTATTCATAAAAAAACGACCTATAGGGTCGTTTTTTTATGAGAACCGTACTCAATTATGGACGGCGACGTAACTCATCACGAATTTCACGTAACAGTGCAACATCTTCAGGCGTCGCAGCGGGTGCTGGCACTGGTTCATTGCTCTTCATTTTATTCACTGCTTTCACCATCATAAAGACGACCGCAGCCAACAACAGGAAATTAATCATAATGGTAATAAAGTTACCATAAGCAAGTACAGCCACATCCGCTTTCTTCAAGGCATCTAAAGTGGCAAGATGCTGTGGGTTATCACCCAAAACGAAAAACAGTTTTGAGAAATCCACCTTTCCGCCGAGGATAAAAGAAATGATTGGCATGATGAGATCATTGACCAATGAATCGATAATTTTACCAAACGCAGCACCGATGATCACACCGACCGCCAAATCGATCATATTGCCCTTGATGGCAAAAGTTTTAAATTCTTGTACGATACTCATGAACATGACTCCAAAAATTATGATGAGAACAAAAATTTAGTATTACTTTTTAATCGAGTAAACATCAATACGCCCCTCAATCCGTTAAAGAATATATACACTGTTTTTAAAGAACTTTCGAGTATCTTGCTGTATGTTTTAACTAAATTATTCGATTAATCAAGCAATCATATCGCGAAATAGCTACCAGTTATCACAAACAAATAAAAACGCCGTCAATTCATATTGACGGCGTTTTTTGAATCAAACGAAAGATTAACGACCGTTACGCTTACGTTCGCCTTCAGTCAACCAGCGCTTACGCAGACGAATAGACTTCGGTGTAACTTCAACCAACTCATCATCTTCAATAAACTCAAGCGCTTGCTCAAGGGTATGACGAATCGGTGGAACCAAAGCAATCGCTTCATCAGTACCACTGGCACGGACGTTGGTCAGCTGTTTAGCTTTAGTTGGGTTAACCGCCATATCATCGCTACGCGAATTGATACCAACGATCATGCCTTCGTACACTTCAAGTTGTGGGTATGCAAACAAGCGACCACGTTCTTGCAATGTGAACAATGCATAACCCAATACAGTACCTTGAACCATCGATACCAACACACCGTTTTGGCGTTTAGCCACAGAACCAGTCTGTGATGGACCGTAATGGGAGAAGCTTGAAGTCATGATTCCAGTACCTGAAGTCATGGTCAAGAACTCAGAACGGAAACCGATCAAACCACGTGAAGGCACAGTCGCTTCAATACGGGTACGACCTTTACCATCCACTTCCATATTGGTCATTTCGCCGCGACGTAAGCCCATTTGCTCCATCACGCCGCCTTGATGTTGATCTTCAACATCAAACATGACGTTTTCGTATGGCTCAGACTTCACGCCATCGATTTCTTTCATGATGACTTGTGGGCGAGAAACACCCATTTCAAAGCCTTCACGACGCATGTTTTCGATCAGAACAGACAGATGCAATTCACCGCGACCAGAAACGATGAAACGATCTGGAGAATCTGTATCTTCAACACGCAATGCCACGTTATGAATCAACTCACGATCTAAACGATCACGAATCGAACGTGAAGTTACATACTTACCTTCTTTACCAGCAAAAGGTGAGTTGTTAACTTGGAATTGCATGCTAACAGTCGGCTCATCCACAGTCAGTGGCGGCAATGCTTCAACGTTGAGTGGATCACACAACGTATCAGAAATATTCAAACCTTCCATACCCGTCACACAAACGATATCGCCAGCGCGTGCACTGTCCACATCGATACGATCAAGCCCATGGTAACCCATGATTTTTAATACGCGACCGTTACGCTTATTGCCTTCTTTGTCGATGATTGCAACTTGGGTGTTGGTTTTAACCGCACCACGTTGAATACGGCCAATCCCGATAACACCGAGATAGCTTGAGTAATCAAGGCTAGAAATCTGCATTTGGAACGGACCTTCTGGATCGACTTCTGGCGGCGCTACTTTAGCGATGACAGTTTCGAACAGCGGGGTCATGTCTTCTGCCATCGTTTCGATGGACAGACCCGCAATACCATTGATCGCAGATGCGTAAACGATTGGGAAATCGAGTTGTTCTTCGGTTGCACCGAGGTTGTCAAACAGATCAAATACTTGATCTACAACCCAATCTGGACGCGCGCCTGGACGGTCAACTTTGTTGATCACAACGATCGGCTTCAGACCCTGAGCAAATGCTTTCATGGTAACGAAGCGAGTTTGTGGCATAGGGCCATCAACCGCATCAACCAGCAACAATACAGAGTCAACCATCGACAATACGCGCTCAACTTCGCCACCGAAGTCAGCATGTCCTGGGGTATCTACGATGTTGATGTCGTAAATCTGACCTGATTCTTTATCAGTCCAGCGAATTGCTGTATTTTTAGCCAAAATGGTAATACCGCGTTCTTTTTCGATCGCGTTCGAATCCATGACGCGCTCAACCGCTTCAGCACGATCACCAAAAGTTCCTGATTGTTGAAGAAGTTTATCAACAAGTGTTGTTTTACCATGGTCAACGTGAGCGATGATGGCAATATTGCGTAGGTGCAGTAACTCAGACATGAAAACGCCGCGAATAATTAAAAAAGACGCGGCATTATACAGGAAAATAAGACTGTTTGATGACCAATAGGTCAATCAGTACATGAAATAATTATTTTAGATCAATAAAGTCAAAAAAAACAGCCACTCAAGAGTGACTGTTTTTTGTACATTTCACTGAGTTCATTTATTTAAATAGACTCAATTAGATGATAATGAAGATTCTTACTTATTGAGCAACAGTACGGCTGCCTGCAATCACAGCAACAACACGGCGGTTCAATGCACGACCTTCAACAGTTTTGTTTGATGCAACAGGATCATCCCATGAATAACCTTTTGCAGTCAGACGACCCGCATCGATACCGTAATCTGTTGACAATGAAGTCTTAACAGCTTCAGCACGTGCTTGTGACAAACGATCGTTCAGCTTACGTGAACCACGGCTGTCTGTGTAACCTTTGATCTCTGCAGTTGCAGCTGGGAACTCTTTGAGTTTATCAGCAACTTTAGCGATTTCTGGTTGATACTGTTTCTTGATTTCTGATTTGTTAGTGTCGAAGAACACACGCAATTCAAGTTTCAAGTCTTCAGTCAATTGTACTGGCGCTGGAGCTGGCTCAACCACTGGTGCTGGAGCAACATATGGTGCTGGAGCTGGCGGCACTTCAACTGGCGCTGGAGCTACATAAGGACGTTTATGACCGCCCAAAGTAACTTGCAAACCAGTCAATGCTTTCCAGTCTAGCAAGTCATGATCAACGTTCTGAACGCCACGACCTTCTACACGAAGCGCCAATGCTTCGTTGATACGATAGAACGCGCCTAAACCTGCGTTAACAATCGTGTCACGAGTTTTAGCTGTACCGTAGTTCAGGTTTTGCTGTCCAGCACCGACGAGTACGTACGGTTTGAAGCTACCTGAGTAGTCACCAGTAATGATGTCGCTGTTCAACAAGAAGTTACCTTCTAATGAACGTGCGCTACCATCAGCAGTAGTAGGATTACCTTGAGCGCCAAGACCAGCTTCGCCGCGCGAATCATTATATTGAGCTTCAACACTCAGCGATGGAGTTAGCTCATAACCCAAAGCAATTGCACCCACAACATCACCTTGAGGAGCAAGGCCAGGAAATTTTTGACGGCTATCGCCGCTATAACCCTGATAACCAACCAACGGGGTAACGGTAACACCGAGACCTGTTGTTTGTGCATGAACTGCAACTGATAGCGGGGCTGCAACCAATACAGCCAGCGCGATGCGATTTAACTTCATAGATTCCTCCAAAGGACATAAGAACAGTGTAAAATCGACCAGTAATACATTTTAAAAAATTTGGTCGAGTATCGCTCAAGTATTGAGAATAATTACTCTACTTGTTTGTACTTGTAGAGCGCACAATAACACGATGTTTCTAGTGAAGCGAGCGTTACATCTTGTTTCAATTGTTAACTAACTCGACCAACACATCTGTTGCTGTTTAGTAAAAATTTAAAAACAGCTCGCCATCTCTTTGACAGAACAACTTTATCTTAAAACAATCCAATTAGAACTGTAAAGTATCATCAAAACAGTATTATACTTATGAAAAATATTAAAATGCACCTTTATGAATTTACAAAAACAACACTCTACAGCACAGTTTAACGACAACCATTTTCAGCATCAAGCAGGCATGACCTACGTAGAACTAATAACATCCTGTTGTGTTTTTATGATTTTAGTCGTCCTTGCAATTCCCTCAATTCAGAGCTGGCGGCAAAAAAATGAAGCGGAAATGTTATTTAGAAAAATTTCTCCAACGCTCTTACATGCACGCTCTAGTAGTCTAATTTATCACTCCGCAGTTTCAATTTGCGGCGGATCACCATCTGGCTGTACAGGGCTTTGGGAAGATGGCATCCTTACATTTACCGATATAAATCATAATGGTATAATAAATGTAGAAACCGATCACATCCTGAATTACACACCATTAGAACTTCATTTCGGTAAACTCAATTGGCGCGGTGCTGGTGCACGTGCTCATATTATTTATCAAGAAAACGGATTACCACTCGGTAGTAACGGTTCTTTGCTTTACTGCGGTCAAGAACAGCAATACCATCGCGCCGTTGTACTAAGTATGATGGGGCAGACTCGTAGATCTCCTGACCGAAACCATGATGGCTTTTATGAAGATACAAATGGTCAACCTTTTGTATGCTAAATAAAGCAACGCGGCATGTTTGACTATTAATGGCTTTTTTTTGCAAAAAAAATGACCTTATGGGTCAACAGTAAACGTGCCTTTATACGCTATGATTTTGTATCATAGATGTAATATAGCTCTACACACTATTTTCGCTGCTATTTTATTCAACTTTAGTTTTGAATATTCATGCTAAAGCTTATTTTCTTGTTTTAGACTCGGAGTGACTCATGAGTGAATCAATCGTAATCGTTAGCGGTGCGCGTACTGCTATGGGTGGTTTTCAAGGCTCGCTAGCTAGCGTTACCGCACCAGATCTCGGCGCTGTTGTTATCCGTGCAGCAGTTGAACGTGCTGGCTTGCAAGCGAGCGACATCGAAGAAGTCATCATGGGCTGCGTACTCCCTGCTGGTCTAAAACAAGGCCCAGCACGTCAAGCGATGCGTAAAGCTGGATTGCCAGATACAACTGCAGCAGTGACGATTAATAAGCTATGTGGTTCAGGCATGAAAGCAGTCATGCAAGCTGCAGATATGTTGAAAGCAGAAAGTGCTGACATCATCGTTGCTGGCGGCATGGAATCAATGACCAATGCGCCTTACCTGATGCCTAAAGCACGTGGTGGCTTCCGCATGGGTCACGGCGAAATCAAAGATCATATGTTCTTTGATGGCTTAGAAGATGCTGAAACGGGTCGTTTGATGGGTTCATTTGCACAAGATACGGCAAACACATTGAACTACACCCGCGAACAAATGGATGATTTTGCAATTCGTTCGCTGAAACGTGCACAAACTGCAATCAATGAAGGTTATTTCAAAGACGAAATCGTGGGCGTTACCGTTAAAGGTCGCGGCGGCGATACAGAAGTTGTACAAGACGAACAACCATTAAACGCAAAACTGGACAAAATCCCTGGTCTGAAACCTGCTTTTTCGAAAGACGGTACGATCACTGCTGCAAATGCGAGCTCGATCAGCGATGGTGCATCTGCACTGGTATTGATGCGCGAATCGACTGCTGCAGCAAAAGGTCTCAAGCCTTTGGCTCGTATTCTTGCTACGGCTTCAAATTCACAACACCCAAGCGAGTTCACCATTGCGCCAGTTGGCGCGGTTCAAAAAGTATTGAACAAAACGGGTTGGACTGCAGCGGAAGTGGATTTGTGGGAAATCAACGAAGCGTTTGCAATGGTTACTATGGCCGCGATTGATAAATTCAGCTTAGATGCTGAAAAAGTGAATATCAACGGCGGCGCATGTGCGCTAGGTCATCCAGTTGGTTCAACAGGTTCACGCATCATTCTGACGCTGATCCATGCTCTGAAACGTACTGGCGGCAAGAAAGGCATTGCAACACTGTGTATCGGTGGTGGTGAAGCGACTGCTGTGGCGATTGAATTGATCTAATCAACGCGACTTTGTGATGTGAAAAACGAGCCTGATGTGGCTCGTTTTTTTATGTCTAAATTTCAACAGGATTGGAAAACCACCTTCAAGACTTTAGTTTCTTAGCTAACTTTTTATCCATACGACGAAAGAATGGTCGTGTTGATTTAATCACAAAATCAGGCAATGCCGTCAGTACAACACTACTGACCACACCAAGCGGACTAGATACCCGCGCGCTTTGTTTCACGATTGCAGAAACAATCCAGCCCGCAGCCTCCTCAATATTCATCATCCGCATATGTTTATAAATCGCTGTTTTGGATGACATCGGCGTACGTACCATCGGAAAATATACAGTCGAAACCGCAACCCCTTGATCACCCAACTCAATCGACAACGAGCGCGAAAACGACTCCAAAGCAGATTTACTGGCTAAATACGCAGAGAATAGCGGGATTGGCACTTGAGTCGACATCGTCGAAATATTGACGACTTGCCCTGATTTTTGCTCCAAAAACCGTGGCAATAATCGCAAGGTTAAATGAACTGCTGAGAAATAATTGATCTGCATCGTCCGCTCATAATCATGCATCCGATCCAACGCATCTTGGATCGCACGACGAATAGATCGCGCAGCATTATTCACCAATACATCAATCCGTTCGTGTTCCGCAAGAATACGATCAGCGCAGGCATCCAACGCAACCTTATCAGTTAAATCAACAGGATAAATCCATGCCTGCCCACCTTCTTGCTGAATCATCTGCTGAACACGTTGCAGTTCATCTTCGCGACGTGCGACCAGACACAATTTTGCACCAGCGCGCGCCAGTTGTAATGCCGCCTGCTCACCAATGCCACCTGACGCACCCGTGATCACGATCGTTTTGCCGTTAATGTGACTCATATCTCCTCCCTGATTTCATGGTCATCTTATCTATCAAAAAATCCATTTCTTCATTTGTTATTTCTAAGAGTATTAACGCCCTAACCGCTTCAATACTTCCGCCGCTGCAACCATGCCAAAGATTGCCGTCACGGTCACCGCTGAACCATAACCACCGCATTGCAATCCACCTGCATTACAACTCGCATTTGGCACAAACGGATTATCAATCGAATAGATGCAGGTAATACCAAACTTATCTTTAGGCTTTTTACACATGCCATTGGTCCGCAATTCACGACGAATTTTAGCCAGCATCGGGTCTTGTTCGGTTTGCGATAAATCGGCAACGCGTACCTTTAACGGATCCACTTTACCGCCCGCCCCGCCCGACACAATCAACGGAATCTTATTAAAGCGACAATGCCAAATCAGCGCGATTTTGGCTTTCACATCGTCAATGCAATCCAGCACCACATTCGGCTTATTAGCTAATAATACTTTTACATTATCTGGCGTCAGAAAATCATCGACCAAGTTAATTTTAAGACGCGGGTTAATGCCACGCGCACGCTCAGCCATCACACGGATTTTGTCATGTCCAAAAGTCTCGGTCAGTGCAGGCAGTTGACGATTCACATTCGATGCAACCAGCACATCCATATCGACCAGCGTAATTTCACCAACTCCACTACGCGCTAAGGCTTCGACCGCCCACGAACCGACGCCGCCAATGCCAATGACCATCACATGTGCATTCTCAAACTTTGAAAATGACTGCTCGCCATAAACCTTCGAAGTTCCACCAAAACGACGATCGTATTGATCATCAGCAATGTTGATTCCGGGGGTTGATTGCTCAACTAACTCTTGCATTGCCATATTCCCAATCTAACCCTAAACATTGGCGGGTATTTTGCCAAAGTTTTTCTGCTAAAACCTGTTTATCCAGATTTAATAAAACCGAAAGTTCATCTAACACTGCGGGTAAATTCACGGGCGTATTACGTGTATGCGCCTCGCCAGCCACACGACAACAGAGCGGCGTCATATCGGGACAATCTGTCTCTAACACCAGATGTTCAGCCCCCACCGCTTGAACGACCGTACGCAACCGTTTTGCATTGGGATCAGTGACCAACCCATTAATCCCTAACTTAAAGCCTAGTTTAATAAATGCTTTCGCTTCTTCAATTCCACCACCAAACGCATGGGCAATACCACCATTTTTAAAATGATGCTGCTTGAGGATTGCCAATGAATCACCATGAGCACGGCGAATATGCAGCATGACTGGAAGCTCATGGTTTTTAGCAATCTCTAATTGCTGGCTGAAAAAGTCTTTTTGACGCTGATAGACCTCGGGTTGTTTCATTTCAGCGGTGAAGGTATCCAAGCCAATTTCACCGACCGCGACACAAGTATTCACCTTTAAAAAACCATCTAATTGGATGAGATCATTATCATGATGTTGCTGAATATAGAAAGGATGTAGACCCGGTGCAAGCAAGGTGACGGGGCTATGGAGTTGCTGATTTAATTGGCGTTGTACGCGCTCTAGACGCTCAAAATGTTGAGCTAAATAGCCAATTAATACTAATGATTGCACGCCGTGCTGTAGCGCCTGCTCAGCAAGCACCATGCGATCGAGATCAAAAACCTCTACATCAAAGTGGGTATGCGTATCAATGAGCACAATAGACATGGGCTGATTTCCCAGTTATTGACTAAAAACTATAGGCTTGCGATCGCAGATCAACATCATGAATGTCATCATTTTGGGAGTGTTAAGCGTACTGTAGCACGCCTAACATGTTCAGAAATCAATAAGGACAATTACACAGAACCCGATTGAACCTGCCATTCACCATCTGACTTCACAACGCGTTGCTGCTCAGGTTGTGGCGAGAATGTCGCAGTGGCTTCATCGGAAAAAACTGTCTTGAACTCGGCACTCTTTGCCCAATTCGCAACATTTTTCACTTGATAAGTATAGTGTGCATTAACTACCAAGGTGGTGTTTGCCTCTGGTTCCCACTTGACCAATTTATCCAGTGTTTTATGCGCAAAACACAGATCAGATTTCGAGGTTTTATCTTCAGGAGATATTGGTTTTTCGAGCAAGTATTTTTCACCCAACTTGGTGAGCTGGTAACGTTTTCCGACATTTGGTTGACCAGAAAAATCAACGCCGCCCAACTTTACTTCTTGACTTGAAACCAAGCCAATCTGTTGCAAAGTCTTCATTTTACTAGCAATTCCATGTGGGAATCGTTCCACCAATCTCAAATCTTCACGATCAAGATCGAACGGCCATTGCTGCAAATTCAAGCACAGCGCGCCGCCTTCTTGATCTAAATAATTTTCGACTGCATTGCTAATAGTTCGATCACTGGCAACTTCCTGACTACTACAACCTGTCAGCAAAGCAAGTAAAGCTAGATATTTCAACCGCATGATAATTCCCTGTTCATTTCATTGATGTTATTTTGAACAGAATATATTCTATGCAAGACAAACGAACTTACATTGGCACTTTAAAAATTAAAATGCCAATTCGGGTCAATCAATCAGGGAAACACAAATTACGAATAATTATTCGCAATTTTATTTGTATAACTATTCGCGATGTTCGCGCGTCGAACGGAACTGAATGTCAGGCCAGCGCTCGATCATAATCTGCAAATTCACACGACTTGGTGCAAGGTAAGTCAGGAAGCCTCCACCATCTTGCGACAGTTGATCGTGAGCTTTTTTCTTAAACTCTTCGAACTTTTTCTCATCCGTTGAAGACACCCAACGCACCGTCGAAATCGTAATTGGCTCGTACACGCAATCGACTTTGTATTCTTCCTTCAAGCGGAACGCGACCACTTCGAACTGCAATACACCCACTGCACCAAGGATCAAATCATTCGAGTTATACGGCATAAAGACCTGTGTCGCGCCTTCTTCCGATAGCTCTTTCAAGCCTTTTTGCAATTGCTTCGATTTCAAAGGATCTTTCAAGCGCACACGGCGGAACATTTCAGGCGCAAAATGCGGAATACCGGTGAAATTGAGCTTTTCGCCCGAAGTAAAGGTATCGCCAATCTGAATCGTACCGTGATTATGCAAACCAATAATATCGCCTGGCCATGCCTCTTCTAAATGTGCGCGTTCGCCCGCCAAAAAGGTCAAGGCATCAGAAATACGAATTTCTTTACCAACACGGACATGCTGCATCTTCACGCCTTTTTCGTATTTACCTGAGCAAATGCGCATGAACGCAATACGATCGCGATGCTTTGGATCCATATTGGCTTGAATCTTAAACACAAAACCACTGAAACCTGTTTCGCTCGCTTCGACCGTCCGTTGCACAGCTGGATGATCTTTTGGACGCGGCGCCCAATCAACAAACGCATTCAACACTTGATCTACACCAAAGTTACCCAACGCTGTACCGAACAAGACTGGCGTTTGTTTCCCTGCGAGGAACAAATCAAGATCAAGCGGATCACTAGCGACTTGCACCAGTTCTAGCGACTCTTCAAAACGTGCAAATTCCGAACCCATCCGTTCACGGATATCTGGATGGTCATAACCTTGGCGAGTTTCGATGTCGACAATTTCTGAACCATGACCTGGTTTGTACAAATAAACGCGATCTTCTGCTAAATGATAAACACCCACAAAATCACGCCCTTTTCCCAACGGCCATGTGATCGGCACACATTTGATCTTCATGACGTTTTCAATTTCGTCGAGCAACTCTAACGGCTCACGAATTTCACGATCGAGTTTATTGACGAAAGAGATAATCGGTGTATCGCGCATGCGACAGACGTCCATCAGCTTGATGGTACGTTCTTCAACACCTTTTGCACCGTCAATCACCATCAGTGCCGAATCCACAGCAGTCAGCGTACGATAGGTGTCTTCACTGAAATCTTCGTGACCCGGTGTATCGAGGAGATTGATGATGTGGTCGCGAAAAGGAAACTGCATGACTGACGTGGTAATCGAAATGCCACGTTCCTTTTCCATTTCCATCCAATCCGATGTTGCATGGCGGTCGCTTTTACGACTTTTCACCGTACCTGCAATCGCAATTGCTTTACCCCAAAGAAGGAGTTTTTCGGTAATGGTTGTCTTACCCGCATCAGGGTGAGAGATAATCGCAAAAGTACGACGAATGCTGATTTCGTTAAGGATTTGTTCGTTAATCATGAAATAGTGTCTGCTAATCTATATGCAATGCTGCACACAATAAAAATGCTGCCTATGCCGTATCGCATAGAGAAGTCGAATAATGCGCGGATTATAGCATCAATCGATAGATTGATAAAAAACACACGGAAACAAGCTGAGGAATTATTTTATAGGCGTAGAGTGGGCACTGCGCACCTAACAAATAGCTTCACCTGAATTGGTGCGCGGTGCGCACCCCATACGCGCCAACTTAAGACTTAAATCTTTGAAATACAATTGAAAAAATGGATGGCAGCCGCATACAACACTTTTACCTACCACAGTGAAAGTCCGTATGCAGCTGCCCCCGCACAT
>JANYEL010000232.1 GCA_025363155.1 Moraxellaceae bacterium | reverse complement strand
ACGAACAATGCATCAGAATCTTTGTCGATTTCGTATTTGATTGGATCGTTGTTTGCTGGAATTTCGATGACAACGTAAATGTCATGGGGCGCATCTTTGCCCGGTGGAATGCTGCTATAGCTCATCACATACACTCTTTTAATCAGTAATTAAGGAAAATTTGCACGCGACATTATACCGAGAAAACGTCACTTTGTTTTAATTTGCCTGTGGGTAATGCGTTAAATATTTCAATAAATATGCCAATAAAAATTGAAAAAAATGACATGAGCACGTTAAACGGCTCTTAGAGATGCGCAGCCATATAAAACAAATACAGTGGGCAGCAGAAAGCCAGCGTCCATATAATCGAACGGAACGTCGCTAAATTAAAGGCATACGCAGCAATATAAATTAAACGTAAGAACACATAAGCCCATGCAAAGTAAATAATCAGAGGCTGAGGAACAACCATATATTCTGCGGTCAGTACGGCGGCAAGGAAAACAGGCAGTATTTCGTATTGATTCATTTGTGCAGCACTAATCCGTGCCGCAACGCCAGTTAAGTTCTGTTGGAAGACGCGCGGACTTTCATTATCTTTGAGTGTGAATCGACCTATAATTTTTGATAAGGCCGCAGTCAAAAAGGGAAGTACGCTGGCTGCAACCATTGCGTAAATGGCAGTAGAAAGTGAGTGCATTATTTTAAGATCAAGATGAGAGTTGGGCTCGAGTATGCCATTTGTGAATAATTTTTTCACCTGAAGTTTTTGGGTAGATTCAGTAGGGTTACAACAACATACATTTGTAGCCCTGCTGATCTTTCATCTAAGCGTATGAGTTGTGCATCATTATTTGGTCGGTATTTGAGTTTCAGTATCTTTGGTCTTTAAGTATGTTTTTAATCGGTTAAATAACACGACTAACATGGTAATAGGTCCCAAGATTCTTGCGAGAGCTAAGGCTAGTTCTTGTTGCAATGGATTGCCTACAAGGAGTGGAATAAGAATAGCGCTGCATATCGCGCAATACATATATATGGCTAATTTCTTAAAGGTTTGTGGCGCAGTGTCTTTGAGTTCATCGAGGTAGCCAAATCGAAAACAGATGTACCAAGATGGGAAAAGCATAATTACGACGAGGAGTATGGCAAAAACAGTAAGCGATACTGAATCCTGTGAATGGGCAGGGGAAATTATGGCGTAAGCGTTCGAAAATACGTCTGTTATGATAATGGTGAATGGTATTATTTTAAATAAGGGTCGTAATGAGTTAGGTCTGGTCTTGGTTAAATAAAAGATAATACAAATAATGGCGGCACTACTTGCCGTACCTTCGAATACACGTAGCCACAGTGGCTCTGCGGATGGAGAGCTATGAAAAATACTATATCCTGAAAGCCCAATATAAAAAATAAGATATAGAATAGTTAAAATACGTTGTAGCACCGTGATTCTTCCTTGAGGTAATTGTTTGTGTTTCTTATGCGACTACATCCAGAAAAATTAATTTTTTTGAGAATTGTTTTTCGCGTAATATTTTTTCATATATTTTAATATAACTAAACTCACCGAACCTGTCGAAGTGACGGGGCATATACCACGCATTTCGACAGGCTCAATGAGCTGATTTACTTATCAACCAAATGATTTAGCCTATGCCTCATCAAACAAACCTGCAAACAACACCGAGGACAAATAACGTTCACCTGAGTCAGGTAATACCACCACAATGGTTTTGCCTTGCCATTCTGGGCGTTCGGCAACTTTCACCGCTGCGGCAATCGCTGCACCAGAAGAAATGCCAGATAAAATCCCTTCTTCAGTCGCCAAACGACGTGACCATGCAATCGCGTCATCACTACTCACTGTTTGCACTTCATCGATGATCGACAAATCTAAGTTCTTTGGAATGAAGTTCGGGCCAATGCCTTGGATCTTGTGCGGCGCAGGTTTGATGTCTTCGCCATTACGGGTTTGAGTAATGATCGGTGATTCGGTCGGTTCAACGGCGATGCTATATAAGGGTTTACCTTTGATTTGTTCAAAGTAACGTGAAACACCACTGATCGTACCGCCTGTCCCTACGCCAGCGACGAATGCATCCACATTGCCACCTGTTGCTGCCCAAATTTCAGGTCCAGTGGTTTTAACGTGAATTTCTGGATTCGCTGGATTTTCAAATTGCTGTGGCAAAAAATAGTTATTTGGATCGCTGTCTTTAATACGCTGCGCTTCGACTACGGCACCTTTAATGCCGAGAGCTGGATCAGTCAGTACCAGTTCCGCCCCCAAAGCTTTCAACACTTGACGACGCTCTAAGCTCATACTGGAAGGCATAGTGAGTATGATTTTGTAGCCTTTTGATGCCGCAACGAATGCCAGCGCAATACCCGTATTTCCACTGGTTGGCTCAATAATCGTGATGCCTTTTTTTAATACGCCACGCGCTTCGGCATCGGCAATGAGACTTGCACCAATTCGGCATTTGACTGAACCTGCAGGATTGCGGCTTTCGGTTTTTACGAGAATCGTGACGCCAGCAGGTCCTAATTTATTGATACGTATCAAAGGAGTGTTGCCAATCGATTCAGCATTCGATGGATAAATCGCAATGCCTGCATTGGTATTTGTTGGTTCGGTATTTGAAGTGCCTATAGTCATGATCGTGTCTTTTTTTAGGTGGATATTGCTGAAAAGGTGATATCGCCAATGGTGCACCGAAACCACATGATTTATCAATAATAGTTTGTTTAAGTCTATTTTATCCAACGTATTGTTTTACATTACTTTAATTTTATTTAATCCAAGATATAATTTTGCTTTGCAATATAAAATATAAGTGATTGACGAAAAGACTCAAGATGTGAAAAAGCATAGCTGAATTTTTTGGAACTAGAAATTACTGTATTTGATAGCGATTTAGATATGCTATGACTTCATTAAATTCAGCCAAGAGATTCAATATGAGAGCCGAAACCTTAGCCATTCATGCGGGTTACAGTCCAGAACCAACAACAAAATCAGTCGCTGTACCGATTTATCAAACCACGTCTTACGCCTTTGATAGCACTCAACATGGCGCTGATTTGTTTGATCTAAAAGTCCAAGGCAATATTTATACACGGATTATGAATCCAACTACAGCCGTGCTTGAACAGCGTTTGGCTGCACTTGAGGGTGGGATTGGTGCGCTTGCTGTGGCGTCAGGTATGGCTGCGATTACCTATGCGATTCAGACGATTGCCGAAGCGGGCGATAATATCGTGTCCGTATCGACACTTTATGGGGGAACTTATAATTTATTTGCGCATACTTTTCCTCAGCAAGGCATCGAAGTTCGCTTTTTTGATTATCAGAAACCGGAAGAAATCGCCAAGTTGATTGATTCGCGAACCAAAGCTATTTTTGCGGAAACGATTGGTAATCCATTGGGCAATATCGTTGATTTACAGGCGATTACTGAAATTGCACACCAGCATGGGATTCCTGTGATTGTCGACAGTACCGTGTCTACACCCATTCTAAGTCGTCCTTTTGAGCATGGCGTGGATATCGTTGTTCATTCATTGACCAAATATATTGCGGGACATGGTACTAGTATTGGTGGTGTGATTGTGGATAGTGGCAAATTTCCTTGGGGAGATTATCCAGAACGCTTTAAACGTCTCAATACACCCGACGTGAGTTATCACGGCGTTAATTATGTGGAAGCGCTTGGTGCTGCTGCTTATATTGCCCGCGCACGTGTGGTTCCGCTGCGCAATACAGGTGCAGCATTAAGTCCATTTAATGCATTTCAGATTTTACAAGGTCTCGAGACGTTGCCATTGCGTATCGTGCGGCATAGTGAAAATGCACTCAAGGTTGCTCAATATTTGCAAAACCATGAGAAAGTCGTTTGGGTCAATTACGCTGGATTACCTGATCATCGTGAGCATCATTTGGTGCAGAAATATTTGGACGGCAAGGCATCTGGGATTTTGTCCTTCGGTGTAAAAGGCGGTGCTGAATCGGGAGCGAAATTGATTGATGCTTTGCAGTTAATTACACGTCTGGTCAATATCGGTGATGCAAAAAGCCTTGCATGTCATCCTGCCACCACCACACATCGTCAGCTAAACAGCGAGGAATTGGCTAAGGCGGGTGTCAGTGAAGATCTTGTTCGTTTATCCGTGGGGTTGGAACATATTGATGACATCATTGCGGATTTGGAGCAAGCATTAGCTACAGTTTGATGATAACGATTTTGCGTGTGGTTTGTTGTTTTAGACGATGACCACACGTATTTTTTTACCTGAAATTTTTGATTATTTAATAATAAAAAATCTCTTTTCTTTTGATTTTACAATCATTTTGTTTAGTTATTTAAAGGGTTTTATAAAACACACTCCACTGAATTTCAGTATTTTTATCACTTTTTTCGTTCACAGTATTGTCAGACAGAACTTGCCGATGTGTTCGTCACGACATCCATAAATGTCACTAAATGCTAAGGAAACTGTTGTTTTTGCCAGTTATAGTCGGACTCAATTGTATTTTTGATAATCAGTTGTCATTTTGTGTCAAAAGTTTTAACTGTTGATTGCAACGTGCACGATGTGTACACAATGTGAGGAAATCCGAATGTCTAATAGCGTAAAGTCATATATCGATGTATTGAGTGAGGGTATGGCTAACTCTAATTATGTACCCAATGAGAAGCTGCTCAAGCAATGGCGGCCATCAAAATTTACCCTTGCGTTGTTGCATCGTGTTCATGGATTAGCGACAGGCATGCACCGTCGTAGCACCTATATCAATTCGCAAAAGATTGTATGGCTTGAAGGCGGAAATCCGCATGGAGAACCTTTATTACTGATTCATGGATTTGCGTCTAATAAAGAAAACTGGATCATGCTGCTCCCTTTTTTGGCTAAGCGTTATCGCTTGTTTGTGCCAGATTTGCCAGGTTGGGGAGAAAGTACCTTTGATTTTACCGAGTCTTATCGCATTGAAGATCAAATTTCTCGATTAGAGATGTGGGCAAATCGCTATTTACCTGAAGATTTTCATGTCGTTGGCAGTTCAATGGGTGGTGGTATTGCAGCACTATTTGCAGTTCGACAACCTGATCAAGTCAGAAGCCTGACGTTGATGAATGCACTCGGTGTCTTTGGTGATCAGTTGACTTATTTTGAACGTGAATTACAGCAAGGTCGAAACCAGTTGGTTGCTGAGCGATTGACGGATGTCGTATATATGATGAGTACGGCGACCTCTTACCGTCGCTGGGCATTGACTGCATTTCTAGCGCCATTGATGTACCAAGAACTCGTGTCGAGACAACATATTAATATGTACCTGTCTTATCAACTGATGAAAGATGCCGATTCGGATGTTTTTGAAAGCATTGCAACCATCAAGCAACCTACACTGATCATGTGGGGCGAGAATGATCGTATTTTACATCCTTCATGTGCCGATGTTTTTAAACAACTCATTCCTCATGCGGACGTTAAAATCTTACGCGGTGCTGGGCATTTGCCGATGGTTGAGATGCCAGCGGTGACGGCGCGTTCGTTGCAGAAATTTTGGAGGAACTCATCATCACAACTTGCGACCTATTTGACCAAGAAAAAACAACTGGATGATGTCTTAACCAAAGTCGCGCAAACTGATGCGACTTATACGTAAGTTGTGAGATTTGATGTTAAAAAAGCACTGTTTTTACAGTGTTTTTTTATTTTGGTTGATAGGACGTTGAATGAACATCACAAAAGTAAACGGATTGTAAAAAAATGTGAACTTAGCGTCAAATATGTGTTAATTTTAATGGAAAGGGATATAGGTTTTACCTAAAAAAAATTGCCAAGTTGGAGGGCATAATGTTCATTAACTCTCAATCTCAAAAAATGAAACAAGCGCTAACCAATCGCGCTGCAAAATCATAAAGTGAATGAATAACGTAGTTACGGCAAGTGATATGCCTGATTTTAGTTTTTCATTTCTGTTTTGTTGAGATAGGTCATGTTAAATAATTATAACTATTTAGTTTTGATCAGTGCAGTTTCTGGCATGTTCTGCTTAAGCCCGTCTGTGCGAGCAGTAGATCTGACTCCTGAACTACAACTACATGGCTATGCAACTGCGGGTTTAGCCAAGCTGAGTGGCAACCAAGATACAACCTACCCCGATCCAAGAAGAACGGGTGCACCTGTCATTCAATCTAACATTTCATCAGAGTATGACTCAGTCTTTGGCTTGCAACTGAAATATCAATTGAGTGACCAAATTGATATGGTTACTCAGATGTATGTTGCTGCAGAAAATACTCCCGAGACCCGTTATAGCCCTAAAGTGAATTGGGCATACATTGATTATAAGTTTAATGATGAGTGGGCACTACGCTCAGGTCGATTTGCCTTTTCCACCTACCTCTGGTCTGAACAAATGCATGTGGGCGCGGCGTATCCTTGGGCGCGGCTACCGCCTGAGATATATGGTCAACAAGGCGGACTATACAGCGTCAATGGCGTCGCATTGATGTACAAACATGCGTTTGGTGATTGGTTACTTAGAGTGCAGCCCAGTTTTTCTGAAGAAAACCTGAATGTTTATCAAGTCAATAATTTGAAGCAACTCGCGGTATCGCTGTCCAACGATGACCTGACGCTACACTTGGGCAGTGCTGTGGCTGATGTCAACCTTGATCCTATCTTAGAGGCGAGTCTTGCGTCTGCCGTAGACGGCGTATTAGTTCAGAAGTTTGGTTATACACCGACACAAATCACTCAGTATAACGCGGCACTCCAAGCATCCTTTCCGTTGCAAAAAGTGCGTGCCGCCTTTTCTGATGTGGGTTTTATTTATGATGATGGTCATTGGTTCGCTGCAGGTGAAATTGCGGGGCTTCGGTTCTCGGGGATTAACCGAGACTACAATACGGGTTATGCCAGTATGGGACATCATTTCGGAAAATGGTTGCCCTATGTCACGTATGGTCAGTATAAGGAAGTGAATCTGGATGAGCTTAATGCTATCCCAGCACCTGGCAATACAATTTATAGAAAGATCGCGAACGTTGATGAACGCACAATGTCCGTGGGAACACGCTATCAACTCAAAGGTAATGCCTGTCTGAAGTTTCAAGCCGATCGGGTCGATGGCTTTAATGGTAAGTTTCGATCGGGATTGTTTGTACAGCCCCCCGCTTTGGCAGCGACTCCATCTACACTTAAGTCGGCCTATATTTATAGTGTCAGCTTGAATGCAGCATTTTAGTCAGGAGTCTATAATGAAAAATCATAGAATCCTGATAAGCATAGCTTCCATTTTTCTCGTGACGCATATACCGACTGCGGGTGCCGAATTGGTGGTGATTGCCAATCCGCATGTGTCCTTTAACTCGTTAACCCAAGGCCAATTGCGCAGAATTTTTCTGGGGCAGACGAGCAAGTTTCCGAATGGCGAAGTGGCTGAACCTTTAGATCTGGGCGGTGAGTACCGTAATGAATTTTACGAAGACTTGTTAAAAAAATCACCCAGCCAAGTCGATAACTATTGGGCAAATATGATTTTTAGCGGCAAGGCGTCTCCGCCGCGACAGATTCGTCCAGAAGACGTCAAGCAGGCTGTAGCGGGATCAGTCAGGGCGATTTCTTATATAGATCGCACTCAGGTCAGTCCGAGCGTAAAAATTATTAGTATTACCGAAGAAAAGTAACAGACGATTTTTACACACGCCTTGCCGTGCAGGTTTTGCAGGGTCGGGTGGGATTGTGAGCGACACCATTTAAGCCCTTTCTAAAGTTTAATTACGGAAATACCTGGCATCATGTTCCAATTTTTCCATAACGTATCCATCCGCATAAAATTGCTCACGGTCGTGCTGATTTGTATTGTCGGCATAGGCGTTTATGTTGCTTACGTGGTTTCGTCTGCGTCAGCCGTTCAATCGGCTGTCCGCACATCACTCACGACGTTTCCCTTACTCCAACTCATCACAAATTGTCGTCAGCAAGCAGACGATATGCGCGCTTATTATGCAACCGTCATCTCCAGTGACGATAACGAACTGTTGCAGCCTGCTCAAGCGCAAGCTGAGTTGACGAAACAGACGATTGCTGAACTGATTGAGCTTGGCCGTGCGAATGGTCGAGATGACAGTCAGCTAGCGACCGCATTTGCTGTTTATAGTAAAACGGCGGATTCATGGGCTCAAGATGATGTTGATGGGACGATCATCGCGAGTACTGTGCAAGATCGTATCTATCAAGTGGCATGGGCACAAAAGAATTTCAATCAGAGTCTAGATAGAATTCAGAAAGACTTATACCACCAGCATGATATCCATCTGAATGGGGTTAAGACACAAGCCAGAATGTTAACGCTCGTTGGATTAACTGGAGGCATTTTCCTGAGTTTTGCTCTGTTTTTGATTAATGCGGGGATTGTTCGTCGGTTTATTTTGCGTCCTTTGGACCATGCCGTGGACGCAGCCAATCGTATTATTATCGGTGACTGGAGTAGCCGCGTTGCGGTGCATAGTCGTGATGAGATTGGTAAATTATTGAGCTCTATGGAAAATCTGCGAAGCCATCTGTTGGTGCAGCGTGAAGCCGTCGAACACCATAGTACGAACCTGCAAAATGAGTTGCAGCAACGCCAGCTCGCTGAAATTCAACTGAGTAAACTTTCAAAAGCCGTAGAAAACTCGGCAGCAGGCATTTTTATTGCCGATGCACAGGGACTGATTGAGTACGCTAACCCCAAATTACTCATGCTGATTGACCGCGAGTGGCCAGACGTGATCGGGCAACCGAGCTCATTACTGCTCAATGAAAATATCAGTGAGGAGCGATGGGAGGGCTTACATTATGGGTACGAGTGGCGCGGTGAGTTCCGAATTGCGCGTCGGGATGGTAGTTCGTTTTGGGCATTGGTCTCATTGGCAGCGATGTTTAATGAAAGCCATCAGATTATCAATGTTGTCGGTAATATCGCCGATGTTTCTCTACAAAAAGAGTCGGAAGCAGTCATTAATCGCCTTGCGTTTTTTGATTCATTAACTGAGTTGCCTAACCGCCGTAGCTTAATAGAAAGTTTGCCTAAATTTCTGGATCAGGCCATTCAAAACGGAAAAATGATCGCGGTTTGTTATCTTGATCTGGATCGTTTTAAGGATGTGAATGATACGCTGGGTCATGCAGTTGGAGATGACTTGTTGCGGACTGCTGCCCAGCGATTGCAGTCCGTCCTTCGTAAAGATGATTTTGTGGCAAGGCTAGGCGGTGATGAGTTTGCATTGATTATTTCCAACTTGGATAGTGTGGATGGAGCGGAGGTTGTGGCGCATAAGATCATTGAGCGTATGACAAGCCCTTTCAAACTTGAAGGTCGTGAACTGACTGTTACGGCAAGTATGGGTGTCGCGTTTTTTCCTGAACATGGGATTAATGCGGATCGCTTGCTCAAGTGCGCTGACATCGCCTTGTATCTTGCCAAAGATGCAGGTCGGAATAACTACCAAGTGTTTTCCGAAGAACAAGAGGGCACTGGTTTAGCCAAAATGGAAATGGAAGCTCAGATTCGACGCTCTCTGGAAGCCAATGATTTCTTCCTTGAATACCAGCCTAAGTATTCTGCAGTGACGGGTGAAATGTGTGGTGCAGAAGCTTTGGTCAGATGGCAACATCCCACT
>JANYEL010000192.1 GCA_025363155.1 Moraxellaceae bacterium | reverse complement strand
CGACTTCCAACTTCATTCAATTAGCTCAATACGTTACATGCAACAATTACAATAAAAACGATTCGAAGTCTCGACCGCTTACAAATTACACCAATTTAGTTTCTATCTTACGAATAAAGCTGATTTTTATTTGTTAGACTTGAAGATAACAACAAATCAATTGCAGCATTTCCAAGTGTTTTGCTGCCCATATAATCGGTAGGACTGATTATGACGCATTTCATGAGAAAACTCTTTATGAAAAACTTAACGATGAACACCCTCGCTATGAAAAAAATCAATTACTTCACCCTTCCACTCTTATGCTTACTCCTGCCGAATGTTGCCTTTGCGGCTGGCGGCGATATGCACGCAGAACTGTCAGGCATTTTGCTCTCCATGTTCTGTCTGGTTTTATCCGCACAGGTTTTGGGCTGGTTGATGTCGCGCTTTGGTCAGCCACGCGTGATCGGACAAGTATTGGCAGGTGTTCTCGTTGGGCCAAGTCTTCTTGGACTTGTGCATGTCAATATCACCTTACAAGCCCTCGCCGAGTTCGGCGCAATTTTCCTCATGTTTGCTGTCGGTTTAGAAAACCGTTTACGCGACTTATTGGCCGTCGGTAAAGAAGCCGTTATTGTGGCGATTTTAGGCATTACCCTGCCCATGTTAGGTGGCTACGCCTTTGGTTATTTTCATGATTTATCGTCAATCCAAAGCATTTTTATCGGTACAACAATGGTCGCAACCAGCGTCGGCATTACCGCGCAAGTGCTCAATGATTTAGGCGTGATCAATAGTAAATATGCCAGAATCATCCTCGGTGCAGCAGTCATTGACGATATTTTAGGGCTGGCGATTCTTGGCGTTGTCTCAGGCATGGCAAGTGGTCAGGAAGTTTCGGCCATCGGCGTGGCAACGACCTTGGGGATTTCATTAGGCTTTGTATTTATTGTTTTATTGGTTGGTGTACCGCTGATTAACTACATCCAATCTCATTTAAGTGCAAAAAAAATATCTGGCGGTTTTGGTCTAATTATCTCGTTAAGTTTAGGCTTTGCCGCATTGTCTGGTGTTGTCGGACTCGCCCCGATTATTGGCGCATTCTTGATTGGGATGGTACTTGCAGAAGTTGGCGATAACTATGATTTTCACGATAAAGTTCACGCGCTGGAAAGCTTTCTTGCGCCAGTATTCTTCGCCATGGTTGGAGTTCAGTTGCCATTAGCATTACTCGCAGATAGCGAAGTTTTAATGAATGGTGCAGTATTAACAATCATTGCTATTCTTGGGAAATGGCTCGGTGGTTTAGCCATTGCACCCCAACAAGGTATGGTCATTGCTAATAAAGTCGGCGTTGGTATGGTGCCACGCGGCGAAGTGGGTTTGATTGTGGTGGGTATTGGACTGAGCACCAATCTCATTGATGATAAGTTATTTGCCGAAATCGTCGTCATGATCATCGCGACAACGATTCTTGCGCCAATTGTGCTACGTTTATTAATTAAACCGCCAGTTGATCCAAGTGCTCCTCTTAAAATTAAACAAGATGATGCACTGGGTACTGCTGATGGGAAAGGGATTTAAGCTCAAAAATAGCTCATTGAGCTTGTCGAAATGCGCGGTATTCGCCATCCACTTCGACAGGCTCACTGAACTTCATTTGTAATTCAAAAAACCAATATAAAAACAAACTCTTTTATTTCTTCGCGTGTCCAATCGTCATCCACGAAAAGATGTTCGGTAATTTTTGAGCATTGAAATGCTCACATTGCACCCACTCAAATCCCGCTTGTTCCACTATTTTCTTCATATCTCGATTAAGATGGCATCCATCCGCAATGACCTTTTGCACAGGTGTTAGACGGTTTTGCCATTTCGCCAGTTGGCGATTCTGTGACAAGCCATGCTCCACCAAATAAAACGTCCCTGTCGGTTTTAAAATGCGCTTAATTTCAGCTAACGCAGCATCCACATCTGGAATGCTGCATAGCGTCCATGTTGAAACCACAGCATCCACTGAATCACTCTCAAACGGCATCTTTTCGGCACTGATTTGACGGTGCATCACAGGAAATTTAGCCTGTGCAATCCGGGGCTCAGCCAAACGATTCATGCCTTGATTGGGATCGACCGCCGTGAGACTTAACACCCCGTCACCATAAAACGGCAAATTCAACCCTGTCCCAAACCCGACTTCAACCACATGTCCAGATACATTAGCCAACAGTTTCTGACGTGCTTCCATCATGCTATTGAACTGCATGACATGATCTAAAATCACGGGAAATATCTTTTGTTGATAAAGCGCTTTCATGCTTCTTCTACCAATGAAATGGATAAAAACCAATGTCGTTAAAAAGCCTTAAAGCACATTGATGGGATTTTTAAAATAGACGTTGCCATCATCCTCTGGCGGCGGCATATGACCCGCCCGAATGTTTAACTGGATCGAAGGAATGATCAACGTCGGCATGTCTAAAGTCACATCACGCGCATGCCGCATCTCAACAAAATCCTGTTCACTCACACCTTCATGGATATGAATATTCGCTTTCACTTGCTCACCAACTGTCGTTTGCCAAATAGGATCTCGCCCTGCTGGCGGATAATCATGGCACATAAAAAGTTGTGTCACTGCTGGCAGCGATAGAATTTTTTGGATGGATTGATACAGTTGATGTGCATCACCACCGGGAAAATCGCAGCGAGCAGTGCCAACGTCAGGCATAAATAACGTATCACCCACGAAAACCGCATCGCCGAATTGATAAGCCAAATCTGCTGGCGTATGTCCAGGGACAAACATAGCACGCCCTGTCAGCTTGCCGACTTGGAAAGTTTCGTGATCAGTAAACAGATAATCAAACTGCGAACCATCCAAAGTAAAGCCGCGTTCAAGATTAAAGATCTTCTTAAAAACAACCTGAACTTTCGTGATGTGTTCGCCGATCGCAATCCGTCCGCCTAATTGATCTTGAATGTAACTAGCCGCTGATAAATGATCGGCATGCGCATGCGTTTCTAAAATCCAATCCAAGGTCAGCTGCGTCTTGCGAATAAACGCAATCACCGCATCGGCCGAATGAGTAAACGTTCGACCCGACTTCGGATTAAA